>NZ_JBHVYZ010000029.1:0-101461 GCF_042880295.1 Streptomyces sp. NPDC058307 | reverse complement strand
TCGCGGTGCTCGACCACGATCACCGCCGTCTGCGGGTCAGACAGCAGCCGGTGCAGCTTGCGGCGCCGCCCGTTCAACCCGGATCCCACCTCGGTGACGACCTCAGCGACGGCCAGGCCCAGCCCGTTCGCGCCGGACACGACCCGGGCGGCCTGCCGGTCAAGATCGGCTTTCTGGTCAACGGACGACACGCGGCAGTACGCCACCACACGCCCGGACGGCTGGACGGCGACCTCGTCGACCAACCACGTCCCGGACGGCGCCTGGCGAACGGGGACGGGCATCTTCCCGTCCTTCACCCACCGCCAGGCGGTCTGGTAGCTCACGCCCTGCTGACGGGCCCACTCCGAAAGCTTCACGAGAACAAGGTACGTGAGACACATGACTAGGGATGACTATGAATGACTAGAAAATCTGTAGCAGCTTTCACCCCTTCAACGTCAACGCCGCCCGTGCCCAGCGTCTCGAAGCAGTCGGGAAGAGCTGGGAGTTCGAGGTGGACGGGGATGTGTTCCGGCTGCCCACCGAGTTCCCGCGCAGTATCGCCAAGCAGATCGCCGCACTGGAGGACAACGACATCGACGGGCTGCTGGCACTGCTGCTCGGGGAGGAGCAGTTCGAGCGCTTCGGCAAGTACGACACCAGTGTCCAGGACGTCTCCGCGATCCTGGAGGCGTACGGCAACGACACCGGCATGTCGTTGGGGGAAGGCTGAGCCTCGGCGCGCTGGTCGACGAGCACGCCGAGGCTCTGGAGGCGGATCTGCTCCGCCACTACGGGGTCGACCTCCTCGACTGGCACCGGGGCCGGCTCTCCTCCCGGCGTCTGCGGATCCTCGTCGAACACCTTCCCGCGGACTCGTCCTTCGCCCGGGCGGTCCATGGTGAACAGGCGGACTGGACGGTCACGGACCACTTGCTGGCCGCCGTCGTCGACCATCTCGCCGTCGCCAACTGGATGTTCGCGACGGTGCACCGGGACGAGGACACGGAGCCGGCGGACTATCCGGAGGCGGTGCCGCGGCCGGGCGACGGCGTGGCTCCGGCCCAAGTGACATCAGGTCCCGACCTGTCCGAGCCGCGGGGCGCGACCCCCGCGGAAATCGTGGCTTTCCTGAACCGGCCTGCATGAAAGGAGACGTTCCTTGATCGTCACGGGCCCGACCGTGGTCCCCCAGTGGTTCATCGACTTTGTGACGTCCAAGGGCTTCAAGGACGCCATCAGGAACGCCTTCGACGCCAAATGGTTCGCCGAGAACGTGCCGCTGACCGGTGGCAAGGCCGAAGGGGGCATTGCGAAGGCCGAAGGCAACGTCGGTGCCCTCACTGTTTACGGGTTCCAGGCCGAGTACGGCTTGTTCAAACACGAACTCACGCTGACCAAAATTCTTGAGAACCGCGCTCAGCACAAGCGCGAGCAAGAAGTGGACAGGCGGTTGGGCGGCCTGACCTCCGCCGACCGGCAGCTGCGTGAACAGATCTCCTCTCTCAAGACCAAGATCGGCAAGGTCAGTCAGGTCGCCAACGACGGGAATCAGCGCAGCATCTCCGGGCGGACCAGGACCCAAGAACTGATCCGGACCCAGCGCAACGACGATCAACGCGTACGCAGCCAGATCGCTTCCCTCAAGACCAGGATCAGCAGGATCAGTCAGGTCGCCAACGACGCGGACCAGCGCAGCAAGTCCCTGCGGATCAAGGCCAACAACCTGGACCGGCAGGTCAGGTCAGGCCTGCAGCGGGTTCGTGAGCTGGAGGACAGTGCCCGGGGCGCAGGGCGTTCCATCCAGGGCCTGCGCAACGACCTCAACTCACTCGATCAGGCCCTGCGGCGATAGCGACTCATACGACAACGGCGACAGCGACAGCGACAGCGACGGAGCCAAACCACCATGCAGACGTCACTCGTATCGCTCACCCGGGCGCTGAACCAGATGCGGTCCGCGGCCACCAGCACCGGCGGGGCCGTCACCCGGATGCGGACCGCCGTCACCGGGGCCAGTGGTTCGGTCGACCGGCTCAGGGGCGCCGCCACCCAGGCCGGCACCGCCACCGGGCGGCTGCGGACCGGGGCCGCCCAGGCGAGCGCCGGCCTCAACCAGGTGCGGACCGCCGCCACCCGGGCCGCCGCCGATGTCCAGCGGGCGGGGCGGAGTGCGGCGTCCGGCGGCGGTCTCTTCTCCCGGTTCGGTCAGGGACTGCGCACCGCGACCACCGCCCAACGCGGCCTGAACACCGCCATGAAGGCCAACATCCTGGGCGCGATCCTCTCCCTCATCATGCCGCTCATCACCAAGCTCATCGACATGGCGATGCAGTCCAAGACCGTGCAGGCCGTCATGCAGGCGGCGTTCAAGATCATCGGGCAGGTGGTGGGGACGGTCATGAAAGGGGCGTCGGTCGCCATCAACTGGCTGATCGACGCCGGGAAGAATGTCGTCAACTGGTTGAAGGCCAACTGGCCTTTGCTCGTTGCCATTCTCACCGGGCCCGTCGGGATCGCCGTGCTCGCGATCGTCAAGCACTGGGACCGCATCAAGGAGGCGGTCGGGACGGTGAGGGACTGGATCGTCGACAAATGGAACGCCGTTGTTGATTTCCTGCGCGGGGTTCCCGGAAAGATCTGGGGCTTCTTCGCCGAACTGCCGGGCCGGCTCATGGGCCTGGGCGGCGACCTCGTCATGGGGCTCATCAACGGCGTCAAGAACTCGGCCGGGGCCCTTCTCAACACGGTGAAGAACTTCATCGTCAACACCATTCCAGGGCCCATCCGCAGCATTCTCGGGATCTCCTCCCCGTCCAAGGTGATGATGGGTTTCGGCGGGGATGTCGGTGAAGGGCTCGCCCTCGGTATGGAGGGGGCCGGAAGCCGGGTCGCGGGAGCCGCCGGACGGCTTGCCACCGCGACCGCGCGCAGTGTGATCGGACCCGGTTACAGCCTCGCCGGAGTCGCCGGCGGGACGTCGGCCCGGCCGGGAGCCACCGCGGCGAGCGCGCCCGTCACCGTGAACGTCCACCCCCGCCCCGGACAGTCCGAGTACGAGATCGGCCGCATCACCGCCCGCGAACTCGCCTGGGCGGCCAAGCGATGAGCGGGCGGCAACTCCAGCAACCGGTGTTCGAGGTGGACGGCTGGGCCGGGAACACCGTCGACGACGACGGCGTCGAGTGGTGGGTCACCAGCGAGCAGGGCTGGGCCGCCACCCCGCCGGTCCGGCTCACCCTGACCGACCGCCCCGAACGGCACGGCGCGTTCGACGCCCCCTCCTACCGGGGGCCTCGCGTGGTCACCCTGGAGGGCATGGCCATCGCCCCCGAACGTGCCGTACGGGAGGAGGCCAAGGACCGGCTGGCCGCCGTACTCGCCGACGGCAGCGCGCTGACGCCGCTCGTCGTCACCGAACCGCACCGCGTCCGGCGGGCGTTGGTCCGCCTCACCGCCGAGACGAAGATCGTCGACCGCAAGTCCGGTGCCTTCGAGTTCTCCCTGACCATGACCGCGCCGGACCCGCTGCGGTACTCGTACGGACTGAACAGCAGTACCTGTCCGCTGCCGTCCTCCAGCGGCGGGGTCGCCTTTCCGCTCTCCTTCCCCCTGGACTTCGGCAGCGGTTCCTCCGGCGGCCGGCTGCTCCTGGAGAACAAGGGCACCGTCCCGACCTGGCCCGTCTGGCGGATCGCCGGGCCCTGTGTGCAGCCGGTGATCAGCAACACCGGGACCGGAGAGGAACTCGCCTTCGAACTCTCCCTCCAGAACGGCGAGTTCCTGGTCGTCGACACCGACGCCCGCTCGGTCCTGCTGCAGGGCACGGCCTCCCGTCGCGCCACGCTGCGGCCCGGCTCGGACTGGTTCCCGCTCCGGCCGGGCGCGACCCCCGTGCTCTTCCGCGCCCGCGACTACGCACCGGCCGCCCGGCTGACCGCCGAATGGCGCGACGCCTGGCTCTGACCCGGCGCTTCCCAGCTCCCCAGACGGCCCCCAGACAACCCATAGACGGCCCCCAGACAGCCCCCAGACAGAAGGAACCGCACCCGCATGGCTGACTTCGAGCGCGACTCCGGATGGCTCTCCGGCAGCGTCGTCGACGCCGAGGACGCCCGGCTGGCCACCGGCGTGCTCGCCTCGGCGGCGGCCGACCCCGGCAACCCGATCGCGGCCCGCACCGGCATCAGACCCGGCCCCGGCAGCCCGGGCAACGTCGAGGCGACCTCCACTCCCTCACGCAATGTGACGGTCCGCCCCTTCCAGGGCGTGATCCAGGGCACCCGTACCACCGCCGCGGGCGCGTATCTGATCACGCTCGCCCAGCAGAAGACCCTCGACGTGCTGACGGCGGCCCCGGCCGACCCCTCCAACCCGCGCATCGCCCTGGTCGTGGCCCAGCAGACCGACCGCCAGTACGGCGACGAGAGCGACGGCATGCTCGTCCGCGTCGTGGCCGGGACGCCAGCGGTGACGCCGGTGGCGCCCACGGTCACCGGTGACCACCTGCGCCTTGCCCAGATCACCGTGCGGGCGAACGCGGGTTCCATCACCCAGGCGGACATCAGGGACCTGCGGGTGTCCACGGTCGCTGCCGGCGGGGTGCTGCCGCTGCAGGCCTACGAGTCGCTGCCGCCCGACGGCTACTCCGGACAGCGGCTGTACGACCTGGAGACCGGCCTCGACCTGGTCCGCTCCGGTGCGGCCTGGCGTCCCGCGGTCACGGGGGCGGTGGAGTTCTTCGGACCGGCGGACGCGGGCTGGCCCAAGGCCGGCTCGACCGAGGGGACCAACTTCCTGTTCAACCAGGTGACGGTCACCCCGGCGCCCTATCCGCGCATGCTGATGTGCACCGCCCAGATGACCGCCCAGGCGCAGTCCGCCGACGCCAGGTTCGACCACGTGATCAAAGTGCTCGGCGAGAGCGGCAACCTCAGCATCAGCGCCTTCAACGTCGGGCCGACGCTCGCCACCACGACCGTCGCCACCGCCCACCGGCTGATGCCCGCCGGTACGGCTCCCCTGGTCCTCACCCAGGAGTTCGTCCGGGTCGTGGGCTCAGGGACGGTGAGTGTGCCCCCCAGTTGGGCCATCCCGGTTTACGCAGGGCTCCGGGTACTGGCCTTCCCCGTCCCGTGACCCTCCGACCAGAAGAGGCACTCCCATGAGCACGCCCACCCCAGAACGCGACTCCGGCTGGATCTCCGGCGGGGTCGTCGACGCCGAGGACGCCCGCCTCGCCACGGGCGTGTTCGCCGCGCCCGGGGCGAGCCCGGTCCAGGCCCGCAGCGGCATCCGGCCGGCCACCGGGGACCCCGGCCGGGTCCAGGCCACCGCCACCGTCTCCGGCAAGGTCACCGTCGCTCCCTTCCAGGGGGTGATCCAGGGCACCCGGGCCAGCGCGACCGGCGCCTACCTCGTCACCCTCGACCAGCAGAAGACCCTCGACGTCCTCGGCACGAACCCCGCCGACACCGCCAACCCGCGCAACGACCTGGTCGTCGCCCGGCAGCGGGACACGCAGTACGGCGACGCCACCACCGCCATGACCGTCGAACTCGTCAAGGGCACGGCCGCCGCCAACCCGATCGACCCCGTGACGAGTGGCGACCTCATCCCGCTCGCCCGGATCAGGATCGCCAAGAACGCCACGTCCGTAGCCGCCGCCGACATCGACGACCTGCGCCCCTGGACCTCCGCGGCCGGCGGCATCCTGCGGGTCTGGGGCGAGGGCGGCCGCCCCACGTATCCCTACTCCGGCATGTACATCCACCGCTGGGACACCAACCACCTGGAGTGGTACGACAGTTCGGCGGGCTGGCGGGCGGTCAACAACGACACCGGCTGGACCACTCTCACCCTTCCCGCCGGCTGGACCGTGTACAACAACGAGACACCGGCGGTCCGCAGAGTCGGCTCGGTCGCCTACCTGCGCGGCGCGGTCCGCACCGGTGCCGCCCAGTCGGCCAACCCCACGGTCCTCATGAACCTCCCGGCCGCCTTCCGCCCGCTGGTACGGCACCACTGGTACGTGGTGCTCGGCGGTACCCGGACGGGCATCGAGGGCATAGTCGACACCGACGGCAACGTGAACCTCTACCCGCAGACGACCGCCCTGCCCGCCGAGCAGATCGTCTACATCAACACCACCTGGCTGGTGGGCCAGTGACCGGCCGCCCGACCCGTTACACCTACTACACCGCCGACCTCGCCACCGGCGCCATCACCGACGAACTCCCCCTGTACGACGCCACGTTCAGCACCGAGCTCAACGAAGCCGGCGAGTTCCGCGCCCGGTTGCCCCTGGGTGACCCGCGGGTCGGGGTCCACCGGCCCCGCGAACTCACCGAGCCCGGCCGCGCGGCCCTCTACGTCGAGCGGGACGGCGTGCTCGTCTGGGGCGGGGTGGTCTGGACCGTCAAGTACACCTCCGCCGACCAGCATCTGGAGCTCGGGGCGGCCGGTTTCCTCTCCTACTTCGACCACCGCCGCGTCCTGCCCGCCGACTTCGACCCGGCCGCCCCCGACCTGGCCTCCGCCGCAGTCTCCTTCACCGACCGCGACCAGTGCGACATCGCCCGCGACCTCGTCGCCGTCGCCCAGGCACACCCCGGCGGCGACATCCGGATCCGCCCCGATGCGACCACCCGCTCCGGGATCACCCGCACCCTGGTCTACCCCGGCAGCGACCTCAAGAGCACCGGTGAGGCGCTGCGTGAGCTGGCCAGCCTGGAGGACGGCCCCGACTTCCTGTTCGACATGGCGTACGGCAGCGACGGCCGTCCCGTGCGCAGGCTCCGCGTGGGCACCCCGCACCTCGGCCAGCAGGGCACGCCGCACGTGTGGGAGTACGGCGCCAACCTCATCGGCTACACCTGGCCGGCCGACGGCGCCTCCACCGCGAGCAGGGTCTTCGCCCTCGGGGAGCAGGGTGAGGGCAGCAGCCAGCTCGTCGCGGTCGCCGAGGACCCCGCCACCGGGCGCCCGCTCACCGAGACCGAGGTCTCCTACGTCCATGTCACCGACGCGGACATTCTGCGTTCCCAGGCCCGCTCGGCCCTCGCCGCCGTCTCCGCCCCCGTCGTCCTGCCCGAGCTGACCGTGCGCGCCGACCTGGAACCCGTCCTCGGCTCCTACCAGGTCGGCGACGACGCCCTCGTCGTCATCAAGGACATGTTCTTTCCCGAGGGCGTCCGGTTCGGCGTACGGATCACCGGGATCGAGGTCACCCCGGGCAACGACGCGGGCGAGGAGCAGGTCCAGCTGACCGTCACCCCCGCCACCGACATCCCTTGAACCGGAGGAGTTCCCCGTGACCAGGATCAACCGCCCCGACACCCTCCTCACCGAGCTCCGCGACATCAAGCGGCGCCTGCACGCCCTGGAGACCGCGCAGCGCGCGACGGCCGCCGGCGCCCGGTCGAACGTCGCGGCCGAGCACCCCGCCGAGGAACCCACCGAGACCGACACATCCGGGTCCGAATAGCCTGTTTCTGGAATGCCTTGGTCAGTTTGCCAGAGTTGCTGGGCGTACAGCCCCCGGTCCGAAGCGTCGACGGGCGCGGTCTGCGGCGGCTTCAGCCGCGCGGGCGCGGGCATCGCCGGGGTCCAACAAGAGCTGGTGGTAGGCCCTGTCGGTCGGCAACAGGTCGTCTGCGCGGATCATGAAGGCGCGTACTCTCGCTCGCTGCAGTCCGAGACCGGCCAGCAGACTCAGCGCGGCCACGGTGAGGGCGGGCGAGTGGTTGGTGGGCTCCGGCAGGGTGCGGGTACGGGTGGTGGAGCTGCGGTCGGCGTACCGCACCGTGAGGGTGAGCCGGCTCGCGATCCGGCTTTCGCCGCGCAGGCGTTGGCCGATCCGGTCGGCCAGTCCCAGAACTGCGCGGTGCTGCTGTGCCGGGTCGAGGCAGTCCCGCTCCAGTACGACATCGGCGGCCAAGTGCACTGCCGGTTCGCAGAGGGTGACCGGGCGGGGATCACGACCGCGGGCGCGCTCGGCCAACAACCGCGCCTGACCGATGCCGAGGAGCCGTTGCATGGTCACCGAAGGCAGGCCGGTGATCTGGCCGATGGTGTGCAGGCCGTATCTGTGAAGCGTTTCCGCCGTGGTGCGCCCGACCCCGGGCAGCGCGGTGACGGGCCGCGGGTGCAGCCAGTCGGCCACGCGATCAGCGGGGACCCAGGTGGTCTCTCCCGGCGCGGACGCGTCGGCCGCCATGGCCGCCAGCATGCGGTTTCCCGCGAGCCCGGCGCTGCTGTCGATCCCGTAGAGGGCCTTCAGTCTCATCTTGGCCATCTGGACCACGTCGTAGGGAGACAGGTCGAAGTACCGAAGCGCTGACGTCAGATCGAGTTGGACGGCGTCCGGTGGAAAAGCCTGCACGTGAGGTGTAATTCCAGACATCAGTTCGATTATGTCGGCGTACTGCTCCTCGCTCAGTGCGGCGTGCAGGTGGACGTGGGCAATGTGCCGCTGACGTGTGGTCATCCCGCGCTCCCCGGACTGCGGTGGCCGAACTTCTTCAGGTCGGCCGAGCGGGTGCCGGCCGGCTGGAGGTCGGCGTAGGGATGCAACCGGGCGCCGGTGGTGCCGTTGGCCAGGGTCCGCTGCGGCTGGGCCGGGGTCGGGTGCGGGCGGCTCTCGCCGAGGAGGGCGAGTGCGGCCTCGGGGCCGTTGTCGCGGCGGGCGGCGGCGATCTCGTCCAGGTCCCAGGCCATGGTGCCGACGACGGTGCGGCGGGTGCCGCGCACCTGGACCGTGCCGCGCACCAGCAGCAGTCCGCTGTGGAAGACGGTGTGCGCGCAGGCCGGGTGGGAGTCCTCGAAGAAGGCCAGGTCGACCAGGCCGGAGCCGTCCTCGAGGGTGACGAAGATGATGCGCTTGCCGCTGGCGATCGGCGGGGTCTGGGTGGAGGCCCGCACCCCGGCGACCAGGACCTGCCGGCCGGCGCGCAGGCCGGCCAGGTGGGCCGCGTCGGTCGCGCCGATCTCGCGCAGGAGGCGGTGGTGGTGCTCCATCAGGTGCTTGGAGACGTCGATGCCGAGGGTGCTCAGCTCGGCGCTCAGGGCTTCACGTCCGGTCATCTCCGGCAGACCACTCGGCTCCGCTCCTCCGACCGCGCCTGCCTCGATGGGCAGTTGGCCCTTGCCGGCGGTCCGGGTGCGGGAGGCCCGGTGGAGTTCGGCTATCTGCAGCAGCAGGTCACGGCGGGTGAGGCGGCCGTCGTGGAGGCAGTTCAGGGCGCCGATCTCCGCGAGGCGTTCGGCGACCGGCCTGCTGGGACGGGCTCGCTGCCAGAAGTCGGAGAGGGATCCGTAGGGCTGGCCTTGTTCGATTCGTGCGCACTCGTCCTCGCTGATGCCGTGTACCGCGGAGAGGGCGAGCCGTACGCCCCGCTGCTCTCCGTCGGTCGTCTCCACGGTGTGTTTCACCTGGGAGCGGTTGACGTCGACGGACAGAAGCTGCACACCACGGCGACGGGCGTCGGAGACGAGGACGCGCTTGGGCCACATCCCGGGGTCGTGTTCGAGCAGACCGGCCAGCAGGTATGCGGGGTGGTGTGCCTTGAGCCAGGCACTCTGGAGGGCGGGTACGGCGAACGCGACCGCGTGGGCGCGGCAGAAGCCGTAGGCGCCGAAGGCCTCGACGGTCTTCCAGACCTCGTCCCGGACGGCCGCACTGTAGCCACGCGCGCGCGCCAGGCCATGGAACCATTCCCTGAGCTTCGGCAGCCGGTCCTTCTCGCCGAGCGCCCGCCGGGCGACCTCGGCCAGCGCGTAGTCGCAGCCGGTCATGACCGACAGGGTCTCGATGATCTGCTCGTGCCAGATGGTCACCCCGTAGGTGTCGGCGAGCACCGGTTCCAGATCCGGATGGGCGTACGCCGGAGTGCCGCCATGACGTGCGGCGATGTACCGCTCGGGCATGCCCCCGGCGACCGGTCCGGGACGGAAGAGGCTGATGTCGGCGATGACGTCCTGCGGATCGCGGGGTTGCAGCCGGGACAGGAGATCCTGCTGGCCGGGCGACTCCAGTTGGAACAGGCCCAGGGTCTGGCTCTCCTGGATGAGCTTGAACGCGAAGACGTCGTCGAGTGGCACCTGCTTGGGATCGTCCAGGTCGATGTGGTTGCCGGTCGTCCGTTCGATCTCGGCGACGGCGTGGGCCATCGCGGACTGCATGCGTACGCCCAGCACATCCAGCTTGATGTTGCCCAGGTCCTCGATCTCCTCCTTCGCCGCCATCGCCATGGGGTAGTCGCCCTGCGGGGTGGGCTGCACCGGCAGCCGGTCCAGGAGACTCGCGTCGCTGATGACCACGCCGCAGGGGTGCATGGCCATGCCGTGGACCAGGGAGTCGAGGCCCTCCGCGAGTTCCCACAGCGGCCCGTAGCGGTGCGCCTCGGCCGCCAGTTGCCGCAGTTCGGGCAGCTCGGCGAGGGCGCCGGTGATGTCGGCGGCGCGCAGGTGCGGGAAGCTCTTGGCGATCCGGTCGACATCCGCGGGTGCCATGCCGAGGGCGAGGCCGGTGTCCCGCAGGGCGCGACGGGCCCGGTAGGTCTCCGGCATGGCCGTGACGGCGACCCGTTCCGTGCCGAACCGGTCGAAGATCGTGTCGTAGCACTCCAGCCGTCGGGCGGACTCCACGTCGATGTCGATGTCGGGCAGTGATGCCCGGCGCACGCTCAGGAAGCGTTCGAACAGCAGGCGGTGGTCGAGCGGGTTGGCCGTGGCGATGCCCAGCGCGTGGCAGACCATCGAACCGGCGCCCGAGCCGCGGGCGGCGACCCTGATGCCCTTGGCCCGGATGTCGGCCACGACCTGGCCGACGGCGAGGAAGTACGAGTCGTAGTCCAGCTTGGAGATCACGGTGAGTTCTTCGTCCAGCCGGTCGAGTGCCGCTCGGTCGCGGTCCAGGCCCCGCCGGGTCATGCCTGCCTCGCACTGTCGGCGCAGCAGTTGTGCGGCTCCGCCCGGTCCGGGCTCCGCGCCGAAGAGCGATGCTTCCGGGAAGTGCCGGGTACCGAGCCCGAGGTCCGCTCCGGGGTCGAGGGCGCACTCGGCCGCGGTGGCGGCGGTGTCCGCCACCAGGCGACGTGCCCGCCGGGCATCGGCTCCGGCGCATTCGGCGACCAGGTGCGCGACGGCCGTCATCGCCTTCTCGTCCTTGAGCCAGCGCTGTCCGCTGTCCAGGTGGCGCCGGTCGATGGGCCGCAGCAGCCGGGCGGCGTCCAGGACGTCGGCGAGGCGGTGCTGGTCCGGGTCGGCGTAGCGGACGGCGTTGGAGAGCACCGCGGTGGTGTGGGTGCGGTCGGCCAGAGCCAGGGTCCGGGCAGCCAGCCGGAGCGATCCAGGGCCGATGGAGAAACGTTTATGCACTACGGCTTCCAGCCTGACCCCAGCGCCGAAGATCTCCCGCCACGGCGCCAGCAGCTTCACTGCGACGTCTTCCCGCCCCGCCGCCAAGGCCCGCACCGGCTCCGAGAGCGGTCCGAGCAGCACGGTCAGACCGGGACCGCCGTACTCGCGCAGCGCCTCCCACGGCACCACCACCGGTGCCGCGCCGGACGCGGTGCCGACGTGGGCCGCCGACGTGATGCGGCACAGCCGCGCCCATCCTTCCCGGTTCTGGGCCAGCAGCACGAACCGCAGCGGCGGCTCGACGACGTGCGCGCCACCGCGCACCGGGGTGCGGCGCCGCTGGGTGGGCGGTGGGGGCGCGAGAGCCTCCACCGCCAGGTCGACACCGAAGACCGGCCGGACCCCGGCTCTAGCGCACGCCTGCGCGAACCGGACGGCTCCGGTGACCGTGTCCCGGTCGGTGAGCGCGAGGGTCGTCACGCCCCGCTCGGCCGCCCGCAGCACGAGATGCTCGGGATGGGCCGCGCCGTAGCGCTCGGAGTAACCGGACGCGACGTGCAGATGGGCGAAGCCCGCCATGCCGCACCTCCATCACTCCACCCCATTTCGACCCCTTTGGGCCGTGTACCCGATATGTTCATCGTACTCTCGTTCGATTACTCTAACCTCATCAGCCCCGGTCAGCGACATGATTCGAACACGTCATCGATTCGGCAGGGGTGGGAGCGGTAGCCGGAACAGGTGCTGCGCCGTCACATACGGAACTGGGCAGCATGGTTGGAGGAAATCGCGCCAGTGGTGCGCACCGCGCCGCAGTCATCGAGCGACTCGAAGTGGAGAGGGGTAACGGCATGTCGCGCAAACGCCACTTTCAGTAACAGGGTGCATGATGGATCGGGCGGGTCAGTAGGACCTCGCGGGAGGCGTAGGACGGTCAGCGCAGAGGCGGATCGTCGGTGCCCGTGCAGCCGTCTTCCGTCGCGCGCGCCGTGCCTGCTCCAGCTCACACCCAACGGCATCTCCCGCACCTGCATCTGGCCGCCCGGCCCCGGAGGCGTCGTTTGCGGCGGCGCGAGGTGCTGTTCGGCGGCGCCGTGGCCTCGCTACGCTTTCAGCTGCCGCCGACGCGGGAGGCGGCCCTGCCCGAAGGGGTTCACCCCGGTCGTCGAGGCGCTGCCGCCGGACCGGGCACTGGCCGACCTGCGGGGCGCCGAACGCTACTTCAAGCGGGACGCCGTCGAACTGGCCTCGGTGATCGAGGTCCGCGCCCTCGCCCTGCACGGCGTCGACTGTGCGATCGGCGCCGGGCCCGGGGGCTGTGCGATCGGCGCCGGGCCCGGGCCGATGCCGGCCCGCATGGCGCTGAAGGACGCCCCGCCCGGGGTGACCTGCTCGGTTCTCGGGGGACGCGGTGGCGGACTTCCTCGCCGGCCGGCCCGTCGCCGCGCTCCCCGGCGTCGGCGCCGCGACCGCCCGCACCCTGTGCGAGTACGGCCTCGACCCCTGGGCCGGGTCGCCGCCGCACCCCTGTCCACACTCCAGCGCCTGGTCGGCGCCAAGGCCGGCCGCCCGAACGGTATCTCGCACTCTCTGGCCGTCGAACGCCCTTTCCCCCGCGACGAGTTGGACCCCGACCGGCACCGGCGCGCGCTGCTCTCCGCCGCCGAGGAACCGGGCTCCCGGCCGCGCGCCCTCGACAAGGTCTGCCGCACCCCGCCCCTCACCGTGCGCTACGCCGACCGCACCGCACCGCAACCACCCGCAGCCGCACCCTCGGCGAACCCGCCGCCCACTCGGCGGCCCTCGCCAGGGCGGGCCTACGGCATGTACGAGGCGTTGGGTCTCCAACGCGCCCGGGTCCGGTTCATCGCCCTGCGTGCCGAGGGCCGCGACCCCGCCGAACACGCCTCTCGCCCGGGCGCGGTCCGCGGCCTCCTCGGACCGCTGGCGGTGCTGCTGGGGCGCGGTGGCGCAGGGGTCAGTTGGCCCACGGGGGAGTGATGCGGGTGCCGTCGGCCAGTTCCGCCTCCAGGCCGATGGAGGTGGTGACCCAGGTCAGGGCGGTGTGATCGGTGGGGTTCTCGACGGCGAAGGTCACCCCGGGGTTGACGATCACCGTGTCGCCCGCGGTGATCCGATGGGCGGTGCCGTCGAGGGTGATCACGAGTTCACCGATGAGCAGATGGAAGATCTCCTCGCGGTTGACGGTGTGCGCCGGTGCCTTCGTCCCCGCGGGGATCTCGCCGCGCCAGGCGCAGAGCTCCTTGGCGCCGCTGAGGGGAGTGGCGTACGAGACGAAACGGGCGCCGTGGATCTCGTGGGTGACGGCCTCGGACGAGCGGACTACGGGCATGCGGAACCCCCGGGGTGGTAGATGGTCAAGCAGGTTGACTATGTAGCACTATGGTCAAGCTGCTTGACCAATTCGTCAAGAGTGTTTCAATGCCCGAGTGCAGAACTCCGAAGCCCTCGCCCTGGCCGCCACCCTGCTCGCCGCCGCCGGTGACCTGACCCAGCGCATCAACGACGGGGTCGTCGCCCGGGGGTTCGAGGCGCGGCCCGCCTGGGGCTTCGCGTTCACCCGGCTAGCGCCGGACGGGGCCACGGTCACCGAGCTGGCCGGTCATCTCGGGGTGACCAAGCAGGCCGCGAGTCAGCTGGTCGACGAGATCGTGCGCAAGGGGTACGCCGAGCGGCGGCCGCATCCCGGGGACGCCCGGGCCCGGCTCGTCGTGCTGACTGAGCGGGGATGGGCCTGCACCCGGGCGGCGGAGGAGGCCGCCGCGGAAGCCGTGCGGGCGTGGACCGATGTGCTGGGCGAGGGTGAAGTGCGTGCGCTGCGTGAGCGGTTGGGGCGCATTGCTCCCGATGGCCCTATCAGGCCCACGTGGTGACGGTTCGTCAGTGGGCGCATCGGGCGTAGTTACCACTGGAAGTTTTTACTGACGCGTAACTTCACAAGTGCACTACTCGTCCGTAACTTTCGAATTGAACAGCATCCTCGTGATCCGGGTCACAGGGCGTACAGCCATCGCAACTCCCTTGAGCCGCAAGGAGATCACCCGATGCTGCCCTGGAAAAGACTGCTCGGACCCCTCGCCGCCCTGCTCCTGACCGCCGCGGTCGCCGTCGTCCCCGCCGCCGGAGCCGCCCAAGCGGCGACTGCCCCAAGCAGCGGTCTGAACGACTACTCGTGCAAGCCCTCCGCCGCCCACCCCCGCCCCGTCGTTCTCGTCCACGGCACCTTCGCGAACTCCGCCGACAACTGGCTGGCGCTCGTCCCGTATCTGGAGAACCGCGACTACTGCGTCTTCTCCTTCGACTACGGCCAGCTGTCCGGCGTGCCCCTCTTCTACGGCCTCGGCCCCATCGACAAGTCGGCGGAGCAGCTGAAGACCTTCGTCGACAAGGTGCTCACCGCCACCGGCGCCGCCGAGACCGACCTCGTCGGTCACTCACAGGGCGGCCTCATGCCCCGCTACTACCTCAAGTTCCTCGGCGGAGCCGCCAAGGTGAACGCCCTCGTCGGGATCGCCCCCGACAACCACGGCACCACCCTGTCCGGCATCACCAACCTGCTGCCGTACTTCCCGGGCATCCAGGACCTGCTCACCACCAACACCCCGGCCCTCGCCGACCAGGTCGTCGGCTCCCCCTTCCTCACCAAGCTGAACGCGGGCGGCGACACCGTCCCCGGCGTCAAGTACACCGTCCTCGCCACCAAGTACGACGAGGTCGTGACGCCGTACCAGAGCCAGTTCCTCAGCGGATCCGGCGTCCACAACGTCCTGCTGCAGGACCTGTGTCCGCTCGACCTCTCCGAGCACGCGGCCATCGGGCTGTTCGACCGGATCGCCTTCCACGAGGTGGCCAACGCCCTCGACCCCACCCACGCGACCCCCACCACCTGCGCGTCGGCGCTCACTTGAGCGCCGCCGGGGCCTGTCCGGCCTGAGCCGCCGGTCAGGCCCCGGAGTTCATCGGGTCAACGGCCGTTCCGCCCGCCGCCGTTCACCGCGCGCCGGCGCACCGAGCCGAACAGGATCGCCGCACCGGCCGCGAGCGTGAGCGCGCCGCCCATCGCGAGATACGGCGTGCTGCCGTCACCGCCCGTCTCGGCGAGATCCTGCGAAGTGCCCGCCGCGTTCACGTCGTTGACCGGGACCCTCTCGGTCTCGGCGGCCACCGGCTCCGCCGACGTACTGGCGTCGTCGTCACCGTGCCCGTGGTGCCCGACCGTCGACTGGTCGGTGCCGTCCTCGATCTGCTCCTCGGAGGGCGCGGAGGCGCTCGGGACCGGCGCCGAACTGCTCGTAGCGCCACCGGAGTTGTCCCCGAACGTCACGTCCGAGCAGGAGTAGAAGGCCTCCGGGCTGTCCGAGCGCTGCCAGACCGCGTACAGGAGCTGCCTGCCGGAGCGCTCGGGGAGCGTGCCGGAGAACGTGTAGAAGCCGCCCGAGGCGACCGGGTCGGTGGCCGTCGCGACCGGGTGCGACAGGTCCAGGTCGTCCCAGGCCGGCGGCTGCGTGGGGTCGTAGCCCGGCTTGGTGAGGTACACCGTGAAGGTGCCCTTGTGCGGAGCGGTCACGCGGTACCTGAAGGTGTACGACCCACTGCGCACCCTCGTCGCCGGCCAGTCGGCGCGGGCCAGGTCGAGCCCCTTGAACTCGTCGTTGTCCGCGCTGCACAGCCTGCCGTCCGGGATCAGCTCCTGGTGCCGTCCGTTCGCGTCGCCGACGCGGATGCCGTTCCAGTCGTAGAGCGCCTGGGTGCCGCCCGCCGCGACCGCCGCCCGGCACGCGTCGGACTTCGGGCTCTCGGGACCCTCCGCGTAGCACTGCGAGACCCGGCTGACCGGGTCGCCCATCGAGCCGTGCGCGGACGCGGGAGCGGCGGCCGGCACGGTCAGGACGAACGGGGCCAGACCGACGGCGACGGCGGCTGCGGCCTTGCGGCGTGCGGGCATGGGGGATCTCCTCGGAACCGGTACTGACGGGTGCCGGATCAAAGAAACCGTGAAATCCCCAGCCTGTGACGGTCGGCGGCGATCTTTATGGCCCTCTTAAGGGAGCGCTGAGACGGAGATCAGGTAGGTAGCGTGCGCACATGACGAACGAGGAGATCCGACTCGCCGACGCGGCCGACGTACCGGCCGTGAAGGCCGTGACCGACGCGGCGTACGCGCACTACATCGAGCGCATCGGACAGGTGCCGCAGCCCATGGAGCGGGACCACGCGGCGAACGTCGCCGCGGGGCGGGTGTTCGTGACGGGCGACCCCGTGATCGGGCTCGTCGTGGTCGAGCGGTACCCGGACCACCTGTACCTCGACAACATCGCCGTCCGGCCCGACGCCCAGGGGCAGGGCGTGGGTGGACGGCTGCTGCGCTTCGTCGAGGCACACGCGCGTACGCTCGCACTGCCCGAGGTCAGGCTCTACACGAACGCGATGATGTGGGAGAACCAGGAGATCTATCCGAAGTTCGGCTATGAGGTCGTGGAACGGAGAGTGGACGGGCCCTACGACCGCGTCCACTACCGCAAGCGACTGGTCTGATACGGAGGGAGCATGCCGACCGCCGTGCCTGCCGCCGTCAGCCGTCGGGCCACCAGGTCCGCGCGATGTCCTTGCGGACCTCGGGGCGTCCCGCGGGGCGCTCCTCGGCCTCCTCGGCAAGTCGCCGGGCGTCCGTCCTCTTCAGGGGCTTCTGCACGGTGGTACGGCGCATGGCTGCCTCCTTCAGTGCCTACCGAGTTCCGCGTTCTCACGGAGGTAGACGCTTTCGGGGAGAGTTCCTCATCGGTCACCGGTCTGTCAGTGGCGGCTGTCACGATTCGAGTGTCAGTGGCGGGTGTCACTCTTGGGTGCAAGACGGAGCACAGTGACGGCGGGGGTGGCGTGGTGGACGTGGACTGGGACGCCGAGGCGGAGTCCTTCGACGAGGAGGCGGATCACGGTTTGCGGGACCCCGAGGTGCGCGGGGCCTGGGCCGAGCGGCTGCGGGGGTGGCTCCCGGAGCGAGCGTCCGACGTCCTCGATCTCGGGTGCGGGACCGGGAGCCTGTCGCTCCTCGCGGCCGAGCAGGGACACCGGGTAACCGGGGTGGACAGTTCTCCGGCCATGGTGGAGCTGGCCCGCGCGAAGCTCGCCGGGCGTGACGCGGCGTTCCTCGTCGGTGACGCGGCGATGCCGCCCGTGGGGGAGCAGCGGTTCGACGTCGTCCTGGTACGGCACGTGCTGTGGGCGCTGCCGGATCCCGGGCGGGCGCTGCGGCGGTGGTGGGGGTTGCTGCGGCCGGGCGGCCGGCTGGTGCTGGTGGAGGGGGTGTGGGGGTCGGTCGGGATATCGGCCGAGAGGGTGAGCGGGTTGGTGGAGCCGCTCGGGGCCAGGGTGCTGGTGGAGCGGCTCTCGGGGGACTCCCTGTTGTGGGGGAAGGCCGTGGAGGACGAGCGGTACGCGGTGGTGGCCAGGAGCGACTAGAGGGGTGGGAAGCGGTGTTGAGCGTCGGCCGTGGGACCGCCCTTGACCTGGGCCATCGCCTCCAACTCGGCCAGTGCCGCCAGTGCGGCCGACGCCGCCTCGGGGTCCGTCCTCGCCAGGCCGCTCTCCTCGAACTCGTCCTCGTCCAGGCGGAGCACCTGCCTGCCGTCCGCCGAGACCCACAGGTCCAGGTCCAGGTCCTCCACGACCAGCTCAGCGCCCTTCAGGGTCGCCGGGCGGGTGATGTCGCAGTACCAGCCCTTCAGGGTGCCGGAAGCGGTGCGGACCTCCTTGACGGCGTACCAGCGGTCCCGCCAGTAGTGCTCGGTGAAGACGTCGCCCGGCTCGAAGCGGACGAAGCCGAAGTCGCGGACGCCCTCTCCCGCCCAGGGCGCGCGGACCGTGACGCGGGTGCCGTCGTCGGTGAGGAGCTCGGCCTCGTAACGGATCTTCGTGCGGCCGGCCTTGAGCAGGACGACGTCCACGCGCGGTCGGGGCTCAGGCGAGTTCGCGGACATGACGTACCTCCGTGGCGCAGATCTCGTATCCGAACCACTTGTTGATCGCGAGCATGGGTTCATTGGCGGCGTCGTTGCCGGTGAGCGCCTCCGTACAGCCGGCGGCGCGGGCCCGGTGCAGGGAGGCGTTCTTGGCGAGCTTGGCGAGGCCCAGGCCGCGGAAGGCGCGGGCGGTGCCGGTCATGGCGGTGGCGTAGCGGCCGGCCCCGTCGGTGTGAGCGGCGCTGAAGGCGGCCAGGCGGCCGTCGACGAGGACGATCGTGGTCAGGGCATGGTCGAGGAGGGGGTGCTTCCAGTTCTCCTCGATCCACGCCTCGTAGTCCGTGAACTCGGTGTCCACGTCGCTCGGTTCGTCTCCCGCCGTCTCCGCGTCCAGCTGGAAGAAGGGCCGCGGGTCGTCCGCGAAGTCGGCGGCGGTGCGCAGTTCCACGCCCGGGGGAGGGGTCTGCAGCGGGGGCAGGGTGGCGTTCGCCAGGTCCAGGCGCAGGAAGTGCGCGGGGCGGCTGGCCCGGTAGCCGTGCCGCTCGGCGAACACGCGGTTGTGCGGCTCGTCCAGGACCCAGGAGAACAGTTTGGTCGCGCCGTGCGCCGCCAGGTGCTCCTCGGCGGTGCGGACGAGAAGGGCACCGGCACCACGCCGGGTGCGGTCCGGGCGTACGTAGATGTTCAGGTAGCCCTGGCCCGGCTCCGGGCTGTCGTGGGCGAGACCGATCTGGGCCGAGCCGATCACCTCGCCGTCCTCCTCGGCCACCAGGGAGCGGTAGCGCGCGTCCGGGTGGGTGTGGACGAGGCGGTGCAGCACACCGGCCGGGGTCCACAGCGCGAACGGGAGGGCGAGATGGCGGACGTGGGCGAAGCTCTCGACATCGGCCGGGTCCTGTGGGCGCAGGTCGCGCACGATCACGGTCATGAAGGCGCACGTTACGTGGGAGGACTGCCCCGGTGCCTCTCATTTTCCGGCGGGTGCGGGACAATCGGCTCGTGACCTTGAAGATCCACATCGACGGCAGTGCGCCGCCGTACGAGCAGGTGCGGGTGCAGATCTCCGAGCAGGCGCGGGCGGGGGCGCTGCCGGTGGGGTACCGGCTGCCGACCGTGCGGGGCCTCGCCGAGTCGCTCGGGCTCGCCGCCAACACCGTCGCCAAGGCGTACCGGGCACTGGAGAGCGACGGGGTGATCGAGACGCGGGGCCGCAACGGCACGTTCGTCGCCGCGGCGGGCTCGGCGGCGGAACGCGAACTCGCCTCGGCCGCCCAGGCCTACGTCGAGCGGGCCCGGCGGCTGGGGCTGACCGAGGGCGATGCCCTGGCGGCCGTACGGGACGCGCTGCGGGCGGCCTACGGAGAGGACTGAGCCAGCGAGGTGAACAGCCGCGCGTTGCGCACGGCGGCACCGTTCGGGTCGTTGTTGAAGTACACGTACACGTCCTCGCTGCCGGGCCAGGTCCCCACGATCCGCTCGGCCCAGGTCTCCAGGGACCGTCTGCCGTAGTGCGGCCACGCCTGCGCCCGGCCCTCGTGGAAGCGGACGTACCCCCAGTCGGTGGTGCGCCACAGGGGGGTCACCGGACGGGCCCGTACGTCGGCCCAGCACAGGGCCGCGCCGCGGGTCTCCAGGACCTTGCGGGTCTCGGGCGTCCACCAGGACTCGTGGCGGGGTTCGACCGCGACCCGGGTCGAGGCGGGGAAACAGGCCAGGCAGGCGTCCAGCAGGTCCGGGTCGGCGCGCAGGGTCGGGGGCAGCTGGAGCAGCACCGGGCCAAGCCGGTCGCCCAGCCCCTCCGCGTGGCTCATCAGGCGGTGCACCGGCTCCTCGGGGTCCTTCAGCCGCTTGATGTGGGTCAGGTACCGGCTCGCCTTCACCGCCACCACGAAGTCCCCCGGCACCCGCTGCCGCCACGCCTCAAAGGTCTCCCGGGTCGGCAGCCGGTAGAACGCGTTGTTGATCTCGACGGTCGGGAAGTGCGCCGCGTACTCCTCCAGCCAGAGCCGCACGGGGACGCCCTCGGGGTAGAGGGCGCCCCGCCAGTCCTTGTACTGCCACCCCGATGTGCCGACGAACAAGGTCATACAGCCATCAAAGCACTACAGGTACAGCCCCGCGTCCGCCCCGGGCCGCGGCTCCGGCACCGCCGTCGGTGACGTCCCCCGGCGCAGCGCGTACAGCTCCGCCAGGGTCGCACCCTCGCGGCCCACGCCCTCCTCGGTGCCGAGCCAGCCGGTGGCCTCCCGGCGGGTCAGCGGGCCCACCTCGATACGGGCCAGACAGCGGCCCGGGCGGACCACGGCCGGGTGCAGGCGCTCCAGGTCCTCGTTGGTCGTGACGCCGACCAGGACGTTGCGGCCCTGGCCCAGCAGGCCGTCGGTCAGGTTCAGCAGCCGCGACAGGGCCTGGCCCGCCGTGTGCTTCGCCTCGCCGCGGATCAGTTCGTCGCAGTCCTCCAGGAGCAGGAGCCGCCAGCGGCCCTTGCCCGTCGCGTCCTCCTCGCCGATCGCGATGTCCATCAGGTAGCCGACGTCGCTGAACAGCCGCTCCGGGTCCAGGACGCAGTCCACCTGGCACCAGTCCCGCCACGAGCGGGCCAGGGTCCGCAGGGCGGAGGTCTTGCCCGTGCCCGGCGGGCCGTGCAGCAGGAGCAGCCGGCCCGCGATGTCCTTCGGGGTCGTCTTCATCAGGCGGTCCATCGCGTCCGCGACCGGCGCCGTGTAGTTCTGCCGCACCTCGTCCCAGGTGCCCGCGGAGATCTGCCGGGTCGTGCGGTGCGGGCCGCGCCTGGGGGAGACGTACCAGAAGCCCATCGTCACGTTCTCCGGCTGGGGTTCCGGCTCGTCCGCCGCGCCGTCGGTGGCCTGGTCGAGGACCTTCTCGGCCAGCTCGGGGTCGGTCGCCGTGACGGTGACGTCGGCGCCGCGGTTCCAGCGGGAGATCAGCAGGGTCCAGCCGTCGCCCTCGGCGAGGGTCGCGCTGCGGTCGTCGTCGCGGGCGACGCGCAGCACCCGGGCGCCCGGCGGCAGGAGCGTGGCCCCGGTGCGGACCCGGTCGATGTTGGCCGCGTGGGAGTACGGCTGCTCGCCCGTCGCGAAGCGGCCGAGGAACAGCGCGTCGACGACGTCGGACGGTGAGTCGCTGTCGTCGACGTTGAGCCGGATCGGCAGAGCGTCGTGTGGGTTGGCAGACATGCGGCCCATGATCCGGCACGGGACCCCCATACGCACCCGGTTTCCGGAGTGCGGGGATCGTGTCGGCGACGTCCGGTGTTTCCGGTCTGTCCGCTAACTCCTGTTACAAGGCTGTGCATCTCCGACATCTGCCCGCCCAGGTGTGTTCGCGGATACCGTTGCCCTCAATGGGACGTCATGAGTGGAATTCGGGGGCACGACGGTGGCGGCTCACCGCTCTGCTCGGGGTGGGCGCGGCGGTTCTGGCGCTGGTCGTGACCCTCCTCAACACGCTTCCCGGCAGCGGCGCGGGCACCGACGGCACCTCACGCAACGGCGACCGGGTCCACGGCACCCCGACGACCACACCGGACGCGGACACCCTGGAGGTCGGCTGGGGCTTCACCCACACCCAGTTCAGCGCCGACGAGGGCAGTTCCGCCGCCACCGAGCGCGTCGAGGGGCTGCTGGCCGACACGGGCGGACTTCCGCAGAACCAGCACATCATGGGCTGGGGAGCCGACAACCCCGAGCCGGTCAAGGGGCGTTACGACTTCGAGGACCTGGACCGGCGCATCGACTTCATCCGGGCCTCCGGGTCCACGCCGACCATCACCCTGTGCTGCGCTCCGGACTGGATGAAGGGCGGCGAGGCGGGCGTCGGCAGGACCGACTGGAGCAAGGCGGCGCTGGAGACCGCGCCGGACCCCGCGCACTTCGAGGACTACGCCGCGCTCGCCGCGACGGTCGCCAAGCGCTACCCGGACGTGCGCCACTTCATCGTCTGGAACGAGTTCAAGGGCTTCTGGAACAACGGCGAGGCCCGCTGGGACTACGAGGGGTACACCCGGCTCTACAACCTGGTCTACAAGGCGCTGAAGAAGGTCGACCCGAAGATCATGGTGGGCGGTCCGTATCTCGTGATGGACAGCGTCGACCCGCGCTCCGAGGACGCCTCCGCCACCTTCAAGGGCGCCTGGGGCGCGATGGACCAGCGGATCCTCGATGCCTTCGACTACTGGAACAAGCACAAGGCGGGCGCCGACTTCGTGGTCGTGGACGGCTCCAGCTACACCAACGACGACGAGCTGCTGCCGAACGAGTTCGCGGCCACCGACAAGTTCACCGCGGTGAGCCGGTGGGTGCGGCAGCGGACCGGGAACCTGCCGCTGTGGTGGGCCGAGTACTACGTCGAGCCCGCCGACAGCCGGGACGAACGCGAGGGCTGGTCCGAGAACCGCCGGGTCGCGGTGCAGGCCGCCGGAATGATCGCGCTGGCCAGGGGCGGCACCACGTCCGCCCTCTACTGGAACCCGGAGAACGAGAAGGGCACGGACTGCGCGGGCTGTCTCTGGACGCCGAGCAGCGGCAGCGGCGGCGGACGGAAGCTGCCGATGTTCGACCTCGTCAGCCGGTTCGGCAAGGCCTTCGCGCCGGGCAGTACGTACAAGAACGTCTCCGTCGCCGCCGACGACGTGCCCAACGTCCGGGTCCTGGCCACCGACAAGACCGTTCTGGTGGTGAACACCTTGAACCGGCAGATCAGCGCCGAGATCGACGGGAAGAAGTTCGACATGCGGGCGTACGAGGTCAAGTGGCTCACCCGCTGAGCCACTTGACCTGCGAATGACCTGCGAATGACCCTCTGAATGACCTCCGAAGGGCGTCCGAGGGTCGTCCGAAGGGCGTCACTTCATCGTCAGGAACCGCTGCACCAGCGCCGCCAGGAACACCGCGAGGAGCGGCAGCGCGAACCAGAAGCTGCTCTGCAGCCACCGCAGCTGTCGCACACTCGGCCGCACCGCGACCCGCACCACCTCACGGGCCGAGAGCAGCAGGATCAGCGCGAGCGCGGCCAGCGCCCCCACCACCGACCAGGGTGTCCAGGTCACCTGCGGCCCGATCGGCCCCGGGTCGGCCTGCGGGACCTTTCCGGCGGGCTGGTCCCGCAGGGCGTACATGGTCACGTCGTCGTTGGTGAGGACCCGCTTGAGCTCCTTGCGGCTGTCGAGGTTGCCGAGCAGCCGCGGCTCCCACGTCCCCGAATAGCCCACGCCCAGCCGCAGATAGGTGACCTGGCTGACGTTGACCATCAGATACGAGTTCGGGCCGGCGTCCTTGAGCGCCTTGACCAGCCCGGACACCAGCACCGGGTCGGTCGGCGCGAGCGTCGGCACATAGGACACCTTCTCCATGTCCTTCGCGCCCCACGGCATCGCCGGCGTCACGTTGTCGAGCGTGTCGTTGCTCAGCCACAGCACCCGGACCGTCGGATCGTCGTGGGCGTAGACGTAGTCCATGGCGGCGACCTCGCCGGGCTGGATCCGCTCGAACGGCTCGTTGCCCCAGCGGGCGACCAGGAAGCCGCCGACGAGCAGCAGACCCGCCATCAGCGCGGCCACCGGGGCGAGACTGACCCGGTCCTTCTCGCGCTCCTTCGCGGTGACCCCGGTGCGCGGGAAGAGCGCGAGGGCGGCGAGCAGGCCGGCGCCCGGCAGGGCGAACATGAAGACCCGCAGGGCCATCTCACCGCCGTACGACTGCATGCCGAAGCCGAGGAACGGCACGAAGGTCAGGACCAGCAGCGCGACTTCCCGGTACTTGTGGTCGCGCCGCCGCCACCAGCCGTAGCAGGCCAGCGCCATGACCCCGCCCGCCAGCAGCACACGCACGTACAGGACCAGCTTGTGGGTCGAACTGCCGCCCTCGATACGGCCGGAGACCGACGAGGAGACATTGCCGCCGACGCCGCCGACCCCGCCGAACAGGTCGTCGAAGTGGCCCGACCAGTACGGCTCGGCCATCCAGCCGATCCAGGCGGCCACCATGACGGCGAACAGGACGGGCAGCCCGCGCAGTTCGCTGCGGCCGACCAGGACGAGCACCGCCAGCACCCCGAGCATCACGAACGGGGTGAGCTGGTGGGCGGGCACGCTCGCCGCGAACAGCCCGATCAACACCGCGAGCAGGACGGCTCGTTGACGGCGGTTCGTGGGTTCGACCTCGGCCTCGCCGGGGCGTCGCTTCGTCCAGAGCACGCGCGGGGCGCGGAACCAGACGAGCAGCACGGCCACGAACACCAGGTACAGCAGATAGGTGAAGCCCTGCGGGGAGAAGTAGTCCTGGCCTACCCAGCCGCTGAGCACGAAGATCCAGATGCCGGTCCACTTGGCCCGCCAGCTCGCCCGCATGTGCCGTACGAGCAGGAACATCGGTACCAGGTAGGCGAGTTGGATCGCGGTGGGCCACCAGCGGATGATCTCGGTGAAGTCCGTGACCCCGCAGGCCTGGGCCACGAACGCGGCCGCCGCGAAGAAGCCGGGCCAGCTCCAGCGGGCGTCCAGGTCGGGCACCGCGGAGCCGGTCCGGTCGATGTAGTCGATGAACCCGAGGTGCTGCCAGGCCGTGGCGAACCGTGGCTCGGCCTCGATCACCGCCGGCAGCGCGTGCAGCGAGACCACGGTCGCCACCAGCGTGACCAGCAGCAGTGCCTTGTGCTCGCGGCCCAGCCAGAGCAGCGAGGCGAAGACCACGACCAGGAGCGCCGCGCCGACCAGCGTGGGCAGCGGCAGGACCGAGATCAGCCCGAGCCCGCCCATCCGGTCCAGGTCGGCCTCGCCCAGCCCGAGCGCCGGCACCCAGTACAGGAGCAGTGCGACGGCCAGCAGACAGCCGAGGAACACCCCGAGCCAGGTGGGCTGCAGCCGCTCCCGCCAGGACAGCGGCGGCGGCTCCGCAGGCTGCGGCGCCTCCTCCGGTACGGCGGACTCTTCCGGTACGTCGACCTCCTTGCCCGCGTCGAAGGCCACCTCGAAGGCCACCTCGAAGGCCACCTCGAAGGCCACCTCGAACGGCGCGTCCACCTCCGCCTCGGACGGCCCGAGGGAGGACTCCGAGCCCGGCTCCCTCCCCCACTCTCGAATGCGCTCGAGCGGGGGGACCCCCATCTGGACCGGCAACCCGAGGTCGGCCGGCTTCCGCAACGCCCACGTCGGCCGGTCCCGCGTCACGCCCGGCACGGGTGTGCCCGTGGGCGGGGTGCCGGGACCCGGGCGCACGTCGGGACGGCGTTCCTGGTGGTCGAAGTCGACGTGGATGCCCAGCGCGAGGGTGTCCTGGTCGAGCGCCCAGCCGGGGCGGCGGGTGCGTCCCGCGGCCGGTACCTCGCGCGCCCCGAGGTCGGCGAGGTCGCCGTCGGGAGCCGTGCCCGCGGGGACCTCGGCGGCCGGGGCGTGCCGGATCGTCCGGTACAGCCGGGGCGCGGCGAGAGTGACGATCACCGCGAGCGAGGAGATCTCGGCGACGCCCGCTCCGGTCAGCCCCATACGGGGCAGGAGCAGCAGCGTCAGGCCGAGCACCATGGCACACAACAGGCCCTGCAGCCAGGCCAGTCCGGAGGTGCGGCTCTGCGCGCGCAGCACCGCGAAGTACGTCTCCATGACGACCCGGAGCACCGCCCCGACGGCGAACCAGCGCAGCAGCGGGGTGGCCGCGTCCGCGTAGCCCGAGCCGAACACACCGAGGATCCACGGCGCCCCGAAGAACAGGATCCCGGCCACCGGCAGCATGATCCGCGCCATCCGCTTCAGCGCGGCACGGGTGTTGGCGGCCAGGCGTGAGGGGTCGTGCGAGCCCTCGACGGTCAGGGACGCGCCCATGTTGATGGCGAGCAGGTTGCAGGTGCCGCCGATCGTCGTGGTGATGTAGAAGTACGCGTTGTCCTGGGAGCTGACCTGGGAGGCCACGATCACGGGGACCAGGTAGACCACGGCGAGCGAGAACAGCGAGCCGGTGTAGTCACCCGCGAGGAAACGCCCGATCTCCCCGAGGGAGGGCGGCTTCGCATGGTCCTCGGTCGCCTTCACATGGCGTGGCGCCAGACGCCGGAACACCATCCAGCCCAGCGGCAGCACCGAGACGGCGATCGCCGCGACCCACGACACGAAGACGCCGGCCGTCGGGATCACCACCGCGAACGCGACCAGCAGTCCCAGCTTCACCGCGGAGAACACGGTGTTGCCGACCGGCACCCACAGCGCGCTGCGCAGCCCGGTCAGCACGCCGTCCTGGAGGGTGAGCACGTTCCAGGCGACGACGGCGGCGATGAAGCCGAGGCCGTTCACCGGCCCGTGCAGGAACCGGTACGACGGCCCCCACGCGTCCAGGGTGAGCAGGAAGACGACCGCGGCGACCGCCACGAGCACCGAACTTCCCGCGTACGTACGGGCGATGAGGCGCCCGGTGGCCCGGCCGGCGACCGGTATGAAGCGGGCCAGCGCCCCGGTCAGGGTCACCGCGGTCAGTCCCGCGAGGAGCTTCATCGCGGCGATCGCGGCGGAGCCCTGGCCGACCGCCGACTCGGAGTAGTAGCGGGCGGCCGCCAGCCAGAAGCCGAGGCCAAGGACCGCGGAGATACCGGTGTTGAGCATCAGGGCATAGGCGTTGCGGAACAGTTGATTGCCGCCGCCGGCGCCCCTGCCGAGGCCGGGCAGCCGAAGACGGCGCCCCGACTGCTCGGGCGCCTTCGCCGCGGTCGACTCGGGCTCGGTCGTGGTCGTGGTGTCAGACACGGGAACGGGAGACCTTCCGGCGGGCCTGTCGTGCTCTTCGGACCAACGCGTACCCCTTGGTGAGGGCACGGTCCCTGGCGAAGTCCCGGGTGATCGCCCGGCCCCGGACGAGCCGCTCGAACTCCTCGGCCGTGGTGCTGCGGCGCACGGTGAGGCGGGTGAGCGCATACGGCCCCTGGCTCCTGCGCGCCAGACCGTTGTTCACGGCGAGCGCCTGGCCGTACCCCGTCTCGCGCACCGCCTCGCGCACCCGGCGGCTGGAGTAGCCGTACGGGTAGGCGAGGGAGACCGGCGCGGTGCCGAGTTCGTCGGTGACGATCTCCCGGGAGTGGATCAGCTCGTGGCGCAGCGCGGTGTCGTCGAGCTGGTCGAGCTGCGGATGCGTGTGGGTGTGGCCGCCGATCTCGACGCCCGCCGCGGCGAGTTCGCGCACCTGGTCCCAGTCCAGCATGGTGTCCAGACCGCCGCCCGTGTCGTACGCGCCCCGGATCCAGCCGGTGGAGACGAACACCGTGGCCGTGAAGCCGTGCTTGGCGAGCACGGGCAGGGCGTGGCGGTGGACGCCTTCGTAACCGTCGTCGAAGGTGATCAGGACGGGCCGCTCGGGCAGCGGCCGGCCGTCGCGCCAGCGGGCCGCGAGGTCGGCGGTCCTGAGCGGCGTAAGGCCCAACTCGCCGATGGCTGCCATCTGTTGGGCGAAGGCCTGCGGGGACACCGACAGCACGCGGGTGGCGTCGTTCGGGTCGGTGGCGACCGAGTGGTACATGAGGATCGGTACGGGCGGCTCAGCCATCGCGCTCCCCCTGAATGTCCGCCTGAATCTCCCCCTGGAGCTCCCGCTGTATCTCCGCGACCGAGAACGTGGTCCCGCCCCGCCGCGCCCGGACCGTGCCGACCACATACCCGCCGGCCGCCGTGAGCACCCCGGCGACGATCGCGCCCGCCCGGCCCGCGCCCCCCGGCCGGGCCAGCGCGGCGTCCCGCAGTCCGCGCACCACCCCGGCCGGCAGCACCCGGGTGGCGTATCGGCGCTCCGACTCAAGTCCCTTGTCCGCGCCGACACTTCGGGCCACCAGGGCCTTGGACAGGCCCTCCGCGTACGCGCGCGTGCGGAAGTACCCGAAGTGCTCGCGCGCCTTCGGCACCCGGTGGTGGATCACCGCCCGGTCGTCGATCAGCAGGACCGCGTCCGGTCTGGCCCGGCTCAGCCGGATGCACAGCTCCGTCTCCTCACAGCCCAGCGGGCGCTTGTCGCCGTCCCGCCCGATGCCGGTGGCGAAGCCGCCCGCCGCGTCGAACGCGCCGCGCCGGAAGGAGGCGTTGCCGCCGAGGACATTGCGCACCTGGATCAGGCCGGACGGGGTGCCTCTGTAGGTGCAGCCGACCACCCAGTCGAACTCCTCCGGGAACCAGGCCGGCCGGCGCCCCGACGCCCAGATCGGCACCGTACGGCCGCCGACCGCCATGACCCGCGGGTCGGCGTAGGCGGCGGCGAAGTGCCGCAGCCAGTCCCGCTCGGCGACGGCGTCGTCGTCCAGGAAGGCGATCACCTCGCCGCGCGAGGCGGCGATCCCGGTGTTGCGGCCCGCGGACAGGCCGCGAGGGCCCGCGTTGGCGAACACGCGGACCTCCTGAAAGTCCTTGTACTCCTTGTACTCCTTGGTCAGGCGGTCCAGGAGCGCCGGATTGTGGTCGACGACCAGCAGCGTCTCCAGGGCCGGATACGACTGCGTCCGCACCGAGGCGACCGCCGCGAGGATGTCCTCCCAGCGGTCCTCGGTGTACACGCAGATCACGACGGAGACGTCGGGCTCGCTCAAGACACCTCTCCCCGGCGCGAGTCGAGCATCGGCGAGTGATGGGCGCGGCGGCGCAGCGCCCGCCGGTTCGACCGCTCCCCGAGGATCACCTTGAGCACCCGGAACCCGTCCCGGACGGCCCGCAGATTGCTCGCGCCGTGGATGCGGAGGTACTCGTAGCTCGGGATCTCCTGCACCTTCAGCCCCGCCTTGACGACCCGGATGTTCATCAGGGTCTCCACCTCGAAGCCGGTGCAGTCGAGGTCGATCTTGTCGAGGCAGTGCCGCCAGAAGGCGTTGTAGCCGTAGCAGAGATCCGTGTAGCGGGCGCCGAACTTGCGGTTGACGATGGTGCACAGCGCCCAGTTGCCGAGCTTGCGGATGAAGGTCATGTCGTCGGTGCCGCCGCCGTTGGCGAAGCGGGACCCCTTGGCGAAGTCCGCGCCCGAGACCAGGGCGGACACATAGGAGACGATCTCGTTGCCGTCGGCCGAGCCGTCCGCGTCGATCATGACGACGATGTCACCGGTGCAGGCCTCGAACCCGGTGATCAGAGCGTCCCCCTTGCCCTTGCCGTGCTGCTTCACGACCCTGACCTCGGGCCACAGCTCGCGGGCCACCGCGACGGTGTCGTCCGAGGAGTTGCCGTCCACCAGGACCACTTCGTGGATCCAGTCGGGCAGGGTCTTGAAGACGTACGGAAGGTTCTCCGCCTCGTTCATGGCGGGTATGACGACACTCACCGGTGGCGTGATGGCCAGGTGAGTGGAGATGGGCCGGTATTGGCTGGCTGTCGGCACATCCTGGCCCGCAGTCGCCGGGCGCAGAACTGAACTCATGAGTCTGGTTCCCTCTCGTCCGGTGGACCGCCCTCCCCTGGGCGGTCCGGTTTGTCGCTCCGGTTCGAAAGGGGGGTTCTGTTCTCACTCACGGCATGCCGGAAGGAATCTCCGTACGTGCCGGGTGAGCTGGCAAAGCTGGCCGACCGCCGTCGTGCTGTGCTTGTTCTCTGAGAAACGACAGCCGGTCGCGCGGCACGACTCGGTCACATGTGCGGTCACCGAGCACGGCACCCCCCTACCGCGCCCCGCGCCCCCGTCGCGGTCCTGAGCCCTCCCCTGGAGCCGCTTAATGACGGGACGGTGCGGGTGTGATGTATGACGGTATTGACGTTTGGACCCGTATGGCAAGGCCTGGACCGAGGCCTCACGTTTTTGTTGGTTTGACCGTTACAGTCGCGCCCGAGCGGATCTTTCCCACTTTCTTCAGCAGCCTGTCGGCGGGTTCGAACAGCTCCGGACGTGCCACCACGGCGTTGCGCAGTGCCCGCACCGGAACCCGGCGGAAGCGGTGTCCGACCGCGACCGGGTGCCGACGGGTCACCCACCCCTCCGACACGGTCAGTTCCCGTGTCTTCAGGGAGTCCTTGTACTCCTTCTGCCCCCGGCCCGGATCGAGGTGGGCGACGCCGTCGGCGGCGGCCGCCTCGGCCATGCGCAGATGCAGCCTCGTGCGCGAAGCGGTCGCTGCGGCCGGTCCTGCGGTACTGGGCGGACTTCCAGTCCATCAGGACGCGCAGGGCGGCCGGGTCGCGCTCGTCGTGGACGTAGCGCACCTCGCTCGCCGTGCGGGTCGGTCTGCGTTCCTTGGCGAGTGTGGTGCGGGTGAACTTCGGCGAGCGTTCCCGCAGTTCGGCCAGGTAGGTCTCGTATCCCTGCTCGACGTCCATGACCGGCGAGGGGAACCTGCCGGAGGCTTCCGTCTCGAACGGCCCCTGGCCCTCCACCAGATGGTCGAACTCCCGGACGGCCAGCCCGCAGGCACGCAGCAACTCCTGTGCGTCCCACGGCAAGAACGTGGCGGGCTCGCCCTGTTCCCGTACGACGGCGATCCGCACGCCCCGTCTGCACCGGCCCACCGCGAGCGCGAACTCGGGGGACAGGAACGGGTTCGCCAGGCCCGGCGAGCCGTGCAGATGGGCCTTGGACTGCGGGGCGGTCCACGCCACCCGGTCGGCCGCGCTCGGCTCGCCGGGACGGTACACGCTGATGTCCACGTCAGATGTCCCGGCCCTTCGCCGTACGGCGTCGCCGCATCAGCACCAGCACCAGGATGAGGGCGCTGATCACGGCCATCGCCATGACGCCGCCGCGCGCCGACCAGCGGTGCGTGGCCAGCATGCCCTGGGCCACCAGCATGTTGAGGACGACCGCGCCGGCCAGCGAGGCCAGTGCCCGGGCGAACGGATCGAAGCCGCGAAGTGCGGCGGCGATACCGGCGGCGGGTGCCGCGAGCAGGAAGAAGAGCGTGAGCGGGGCGCGCAGCGGTGAGTCGGAGCCGGTGAACGCGAGCAGGGCGCCGAATCCCCCCACGGCGGTCGCGGCGCCGGCGAGCAGCGGCGTCAGGTCTCTGCCCGATGTCGTCGAGGATGTCCGGGTACGTGTGGTCTGCATGGGCGACGTTTCCCCCCAGAAAGCGCCGGATGCCGGGCTTCAATGTCGCGCAGTGCCGTGGGAGCCGTCAAGGCCGACCGGTACGGACGTGGACACGGGTGTGGCCCCCGGAGGCGTGAGTCACCTCCGGGGGCCACCTGTTCGGGTACTACCGCACCAGCTTCAGAAGCTTGTTGGGCGAGCCGGTGCCGGGGCTGGTGACCACGTTGGACGTGGCCCCGTTGACCAGCGCCGTGGCGACCTGGGCCGGGGTGGCCGAGGTGTGCCCGGCGAGGTAGACCGCGGCCGCGCCCGCGACGTGCGGGGTCGCCATCGACGTACCGGAGATGGTGTTGGTCGCGGTGTCGCTGGTGTTCCAGCCCGCCGTGATGGAGGAGCCGGGGGCGAAGACGTCCAGGACCGAGCCGTAGTTGGAGTAGCTGGCCCGGGCGTCGGTGCTGGTGGTGGCGCCGACGGTGATCGCCTCGGTGACGCGGGCCGGGGAGTACGAGGAGGCGTTGGCGCTGCTGTTGCCGGCCGCGACGGCGTACGTGACGCCGCTCGCGATGGAGTTCCTGACCGCGGTGTCCAGGGTGGTGGACGCGCCGCCGCCGAGGGACAGGTTGGCGACCGAGGGGCCCGAGTGGTTGGCGGTGACCCAGTCGATGCCCGCGATGACGCCGGCGGTGGTGCCGGAGCCGGCGTTGTCGAGCACGCGCACCGCCACGATCTTCGCCTTCTTGGCGACGCCGTAGGTGGAGCCCGCGATCGTGGTGGCCACATGGGTGCCGTGGCCGTTGCCGTCGGAGGCGGTGGTGTCGCCGTCGACGGCGTCGTAGCCGTAGGAGGCGCGGCCGCTGATCTGGCTGTGGGTGATGCGGACGCCGGTGTCGATGACGTACGCCGTGACACCACTGCCCGCGGTGTCCGGGTAGGTGTAGGTGCCGGAGAGCGGGAGCGCGGCCTGGTCGATGCGGTCCAGGCCCCACGGGGCACTGGACTGCGTGGTGTCGGCCACGTGGACCCGCTGGTTCTGCTCCACGGAGGCCACCGACGGGTCCGCGGCGAGTCTCTTCGCCTCGGTCGCGGAGAGCGTGGCGGTGTAGCCGTTGAGCGCGGAACCGAAGGTCTTCCCGACCTTCCCGCCGTACTCCTTGATGAGCCCCTTGCCCGCGCCGGACGAGGACGTGAAGCCCGCGTTCTTCTTGAGCGTGACGATGTAGCTGCCCTTGACGGCCGTGGGGGAGCCGGCGGCGAGGACCCTGCCCTCGGCCGGGGCGGCCTGGGCCGGAAGGGCGGTGAGCCCGCCGACGAGGGCGCCGGCCGTCAGGGTGGTTATCGCGGCGAACCGGAAGGTGTTGCTACGCAGTTGTGCCATTACGAGGGAGTCCTCCTCATGGGCGACGGCGCCTGGGTCGGGCGCGCGTCCGTGGGGGGTGTGCACGTGATCGCGCACACGACCGGGAGCGTCGCGTTCCGCTCCGGGCTGAGGTAAAGGCTGGGTCATCTATGGGGGTAGAACAAGGGAGTTGAGGAGGAGTCAACAAACCTGTCATGTCCACGAAATCATTGTCGATTTTGGCATGGACACTTCCCGTCGCCACGTGTCGTTGCTACGACGGATACGGCAGAGATCCTGCTAAAGGGAGGTTCCATGAGACGTTCCCGATTTGCCGCATACGTCGGCTCACTCCTCCTCGCCCTCGCCGCAGTCCTCACCGGGACAGGCACCGCCCACGCCGCCGCGGGCCCCTATGTGGCCCTGGGAGACTCCTATTCCTCGGGAGTCGGCGCAGGCAGCTACATCAGTTCCAGCGGCGACTGCAAGCGCAGCACGAAGGCCTACCCCTACCTCTGGGCGGCCGCCCACTCACCCTCGTCGTTCGCGTTCACCGCGTGTTCGGGCGCCCGTACGGGTGATGTTCTGGCGAATCAGCTGACCCCGCTGAACTCCGCCACCGCCCTCGTCTCCCTCAGCATCGGAGGCAACGACGCCGGCTTCTCCGACGTCATGACGACCTGTGTGCTCCAGTCCGACAGCTCCTGCCTGGCCCGGATCAACACCGCGAAGGCGTACGTCGACTCGACCCTCCCGGGCCAACTCGACACCGTCTACTCGCAGATCAGCACCAGGGCGCCCAACGCGCACGTGGTCGTCCTCGGCTACCCCCGCTTCTACCAACTCGGCACCGTCTGTCTCGGCCTCTCCGAGACCAAGCGGAAGGCGATCAACGACGCCGCCGACTACCTCGACACCGCCATCGCCAAGCGGGCCGCGGACCACGGCTTCGCCTGGGGCGACGTCCGCTCCGCCTTCACCGGCCACGAACTCTGCTCCGGCAGTGCCTGGCTGCACAGCCTCAACCTGCTCAACATCGGTGAGTCCTACCACCCGACCGCGGCCGGCCAGTCCGGCGGCTACCTCCCGGTCCTGAACAGCGCGGCCTGATCTCCGCTCACGGGGACGCAGTGGGGGAGGCCTCGTCCGTGTTGGACGGGGTCTCCGTCACGCAGGTCAGCGAGAAGGGGACGGGGTCGGACGTCTTCTCCACGGGGTCACGGACCTCCACGCTGATGGTGTCCTCGAACGTCCCGCTGTCGTCCTCGGTGGTGACGAACCGCTGCTCCTCCTGCGTCCTGTCGCCACCGGCCGGGAACGTGAGCGTCTTCCAACTGCCGTTCACCGAGCCGTTCTTCGACACCCAGCGATAGGTCACCGTCGCCGGGAGCCGGCCGACCGTCAGGGTGACCGTGAAGGTGGGGGCAGCCGACCTGTCCGGCGGGCAGGAGCCCGTGTAGTCGGTGTGCGAGCCCGACAGCGAGACGTCCACCGACTGCGGCGGGGGCGCGCTCGTCGTGCTCTTGCTCGGACTCGGGGACGGGGTGTCGCTGGGCTCGTCCGACGTGGTCGGCGCGGGTGAACTCACCGCGGGACTGCTGTCCTTGGCGGTCGCCCCGTCCGGGTCGCCGTTGTCGCGGTTCAGCAGCGCGTACGTCAGCCCCGCGATCGCCAGCGCGAGGGCCAGCACGCCCGCGACCAGGACGACGGCCGCACGGCGATTGCGCTCCGGGGGCTGGGAGCGCGCGGTGGGAGTGGAGGCCGGCGTGGGCGCGGGCCGGTACGGGGCCGTCGGCGGCTCCTGCGGGAAGGGCGCCGCGACGGTCGGCGCGTACGGCCCCGCCTGTACGGCGTCCGCCCGGGGCGTGCCGCCCGCCCCGATGATCCGCAGCTCCTGCTCCGCCCGGTCGGCGGGCAGCCGCTCCGCGGGATCCTTGCGCAGCAGCCCCTCGATCACCGGCGTGAGCGGACCGGCCCGGTACGGCGGGGGCAGCTCCTCGTCCACGATCGCGCGCAGGGTGCTCAGCGGGGTGTTCTGCCGGAAGGGGGAGTTGCCCTCGACGGCGGCGTACAGCAGCACGCCCAGCGACCACAGGTCGGACTCCGGGCCCGGTGTGCGGCCGAGCGCCCGCTCCGGGGCCAGGAACTCGGGCGAACCGATGACCTCGCCGGTCATCGTCAGCGCCGAACTGCCCTCGACCTGGGCGATGCCGAAGTCGGTGAGCACCACGCGGCCGTCGTTCGACAGCAGCACGTTGGCGGGCTTCACGTCCCGGTGCAGCACCCCGACCTCGTGCGCGGCGCGCAGCGCGGAGAGCACCTCGGCGCCGATGTGCGCGGCCCGCTGCGGGCTGAGGGGGCCCTCCGCGTCCAGGAGTTCGGCGAGCGAGATGCCGCGCACCAGCTCCATGACGATCCACGGGCGGCCGTCCTCGGTGGCCACGTCGTACACCGTCACCACATTGCGGTTCGCGACCCGGGCCGCCGCCCACGCCTCGCGCTCCAGGCGGGCGTACAACCGCTCCACCTCGTGGGTCGCCAGCCCGTGCGGCGCGCGCACCTCCTTGACGGCGACCTCGCGGTGCAGCACCTCGTCGCGGGCTCGCCACACGGTTCCCATGCCGCCCTCGCCGAGCGGGGACAGGAGACGGTAGCGGCCCGCGATCACTCGTTCACTGCCCGGTTCTTCGGACACGGGCGTCCCCCATTCGCATCCGGGCGAAATCTCCACTCCGCGTGATGTCGCGCGTGAATTCTGTGTGCGCCATTTCCGTACGCGTCATATCTGTACGCGCCATTTCTGTACAAAAGTAGCTCAGCCGAGTGCGGATGCCGCCCCCTTGAGCACCAATCCTGCCCCGAGAGCCACCACGACGAACGCCGACATCAGGGGCGCGGTCCTGCGCACCAGCGCGGTCATCGGGCTCGCGGCCAGGCGGGGGCGCCTGTCCAGCAGCCGTGTGACTCCACTGCCCAGCCTGACGACGGCGAATCCGGCCGCGGTCAGGGTCAGGGCCAGCCCGACCCCGTACGCCACGACGAGCAGCAGACCGAACCAGGCCTGCCCGAGCGCGGCGGCACCGACGAGCACGACGACGGCGGAGGGGCTGGGCACGAGACCGCCGGCGAAGCCGAGGAGGAGCGTGCCGCGCAGGGTGGGGGCGACTGCGTGGGTGTGCGTGAAGCCGCCGTGGGTGTGTTCCAGGGCGTGGGAGTGGTCATGGTCATGGTCGTGGTCGTGCGGGTGCGGGTGCGGGTGCGGGTGCGGGTGCGGGTGTCCGTGATCGTGGGTGTGGCCGTGCCCGTGGTCGTGAGTGTGGTCGGGCGCGTGGGTGTGCGTGTGCGCCTCCGTCGTCGCCGGGGCGGCCTCCGTGTGGGCGGCGACCAGGACCAGCGCGCGCTCCTCGGTCTTCTTGGTGGGGTGCGGGTGGGGGTGGTCGTGCGGGTGCCCGTGTCCGTGCTGGGGCGCGCGGGTGCGCAGGGCCCGGCGCAGCAGGGTGACGCCCGCCGCGGTGACCATCACCCCGCTCGCGATGCCCAGCCACGCGATCACCGAGGGCGCCGCCGCCGAGCCGGCCGTGACGAGGAGGCCCAGGGCGACCACGCCCAGGGTGTGGGTGACGGTCACGGAGGCGGCCAGCGGCAGGACGTCCTTCATCCTGGCCTTGCCGCCCCGGGCCGCTGCCACCGCGGCCATCAGGGTCTTGCCGTGCCCCGGGGCCAGCGCGTGCATCGCGCCGAGGACGACCGCGATGAGCAGGGCGAGCGCCGCGAAGCCGACGGTGAGGTCGTGCCGGGCCACCAGGGAGTCCAGGGCGCGCGTCCAGCGGTCGGCGCCACGGGGCAGCACGGAGGCGGCGGGAGCGTCCGACCGCACCTCGCCGAGGGCCGCTCCTCCGGGCCGCACGCGCAGGGACGCGGTCACGGTGTCGGCGGGCGAGGAGAGCAACTCCTGCGGGTAGGTGGTCAGTTCGTCCGAGACCGACTTCGTGGGCACGTCCGACCCCGTGAGCGTCATCCGGTCGCCGCGCGCGGTGATCTCGCGCCAGCCGGGTCCGGAGTCGGTGCCCGCACTGTGGAAGCCGAGGGCGACGGTGGCGTTCTCGGGCAGCGGGGCGGTCAGCCGGCACTCCACGCGCAGGGTGTCGAGTCCCGCCTGACCGGGACGCACCCGCGCGTGGCCGGCCCGCACGGTGAGAGCGGCGCTACGGCCGTCGACGGTGACCTTGCTGCCCTCCGCCGCCTTCCGGCAGCGCTGGGCGGCCCACTCGGTCATGCCGAGCTTCTCGATGTCCGGCTTTGCCTGGGTGGCCGGGATCTCGGCGAGGTCCTCGACGTGGTCGACGCGCAGTTGGCCGGGGGCGGCGACGAGACCGTCGTAGCGATTGACGGTGAAGTTGCCGAGGGGGTGGGCGCTCGCGCTGCTGGAAGGGAGCAGCGCGAGCGCACAAGCCGCCGTCAGGACGGCCGTGAGGGACGCGAACAGACGGCGGGGCTTCACTCGGACGCCTCCTTGAGAGCCTTGCGGGCCTCGCGGGCGCCGAGGGGGGAGAAACCGGGGTTGAGCTTCAGGGCGGAACCGAGAAGGCTCCGGCCTTCCTTCTTGTCGCCCGCGGCGAGTTCGACGATGCCGCGGTGGTAGAGGAAGGACGCGTTGCGGTAGCCGGTGGCGGTGGCCTGCCGGGCATAGGGCAGGGCCTCCTTGTCCCGGCCGTTCACGTGCAGGGCCCAGGCGAGCGCGTCCGCGGTGTGCACGGTGTGCCGGCGGGCCCACTCGGCGCGGGCGGCGCGCAGGGCGGCGGCCTTGTCGCCGTGGTCGGCGGCGGCCATCGCGGTGTCGAGGTCGGCGTTGACGCCGTTGGCACGGGCGAGGGCCGTCCAGGCGTCCACGAGCGCGTACTGGTCGCCCGCCTTGGCCTTGTCGCCGTCACCGCCCCGGTCCTCGTACAGCTCGCCGAGCGCGACGAGCGGCCCGGGCAGCGGATAGCGGGCCACGACGGCCTCCATGCCCTTGATCGCGGCGGCGCGGTCGCCGCTCGCGGCCTGGGCGCGGGCCCTGCCCTCCAGGGCGGGGAGGTAGGAGTCGTCGGCGGCGAGGGCGCGGGCGTAGTCGGTGAGGGCCGTGCCGTAGTCGCCCTGGTTCCAGGCGAGTTGGCCCAGCGCGCTGGCCACGTAGGCGATGTCGCCCGGAGTGGTGGCGGTGGACAGGGCCCGTTCCAGGACGGTGCGGGCGGTGCGGACGTCGCCGCGCAGTTCGTGGACGTAGGCGTAGCGGGTGAATACCGGGATGCCTGGCCGCCGTTCGTCCGCGAGGTCGGCGGCCTTCGACGCCTCGGCGTAGCGGCCGAGTTCGACGAGGGCGTCGATCCGGGAGGAGAGGGCGCGCTCGTTGTACGGGTTCTGCTTCAGGGTCCTGTCGGCGTACGTGAGGGCGCCCTTGAAGTCGTGCCGGGCCGCGGCGAGGGCGGCGAGACCGGTGAGCCCCTGGCCGTTGTCGGGCTCCACCTCCAGGGACCTCTTCAGGGCTTGCTCGGCCTGCGGGTACCGCGAGGGGTCGCCCTTGGTCCGCGCCTGCTCGACGTAGGCGAGTCCCAGGGTGGCCCAGCTGCCGTAGTCCTTGGGCTGGGTGCGGAGATGGGCCTGGATCGCCCTGATGCCCGCGTCGAGGTCCCCACTGGCCATCAGGCCGGGAGAGACGGCCGACGAACTGGCGACGGTGGCGGTGCCGCCGTCCCGCAGCGCCCCGAAGGCGATCGACCCACCGGTCAGCGCGACGGCCAACAGGGCCGCGCACCCGGCGAGTTGAGCCGCCCGCCAGCGCCGGCCGGCCCGCGCGACCCGCCGCACGGCGGCGACCTTCTCGTCGTCGGCCCGAGCGGAGGACTCCTGAGCAGAGGGCTCCCGAGCGGAGGGCTCCCGAGCGGAGGACTCCTGAGCAGAGGGCTCCACGGTCTCCGACGGTCCGTCGTGCTCGTTCTCGGGTGCGCTGTCGGTCGTAGACCCGGACATTGCCCTCTCCTGTTCCGTTCGTGATCGTGTGTGCGGCGCGGCCCGCACCGTGGGGGATGAGTACGTGCGGGCCGCGCCAGTAAAGGGGGCAGCGGCGCCTAGTACGCCCGTCGCCGCATCCGGCGCCACCACATGAGCGCCGCTCCGATGAGCACGATCCCGGCCGCACCCGCGCCCGCGGACCCGGCGATCAGGCTCATGTTGCCGGAGGAGCCGGAGGCACCCGCCGGGGACAGCGCGTCGCCGAGCTGGTTGCGGACGTCGTTGCCCGAGGTCGTGCCCTTGGCCAGCGGCCCCCGGGATCCCTCGGTCGGCAGCGCCACGTACGGGAAGGACTTCTCGAAGTCCTTGTCGTTCTTGTCGACCGCGTCACCGAGGTCGTTCTTGGAGCCGACCAGCTCGCCCTCGACGACCTGGAGCGAGGCGTCGATCACGTCATCGGTCAGCCGACGACCGTTCGGGAACCCGGCGTTGTCGCCATCAAGCACACCGAGCCGCTTCGGAGAATCGGTGGGCTTGATGGACGTGTTGAGGCGCAGCTCCTCGGCGGGTCGCACGTAGGGAGGCTGGTTGAGCCCCTTCACACCCTTGAGGAACACGTCCACGAGGTCGTTGCGGGGCTCCTTCGGGGCGGGGATCTTGTAGATCGCCTCGATGAGCTTCGGCAGTTCGGGGTTGGTCACGTTCTTCAGGAACTGCGCGTCGTCGTACGGCGAGGACGCGTTGAACTTGTCCTTGTCCTTCAGCGGGTTGACGACCTCGTTGACGAGCGGGTTGCCCAGGCGCGAGACCTGCGAGTAGTACCCCTGCGCGTTCCTGCGCTGGGTCGTGGACCAGATGCCCACGATCGGCTGGTGCGAGGACTCGGCGATCATGTCCGTCGGGACCTGCAGGGCGATCGAGTTGACGTTGTAGCCCTTGAGCGTGTCGTTGCCGACCTCGGTGAGGTTCCCGCCGTACAGCAGGTCGAAGACGCGCAGGTCGGCGAAGAACGGGTCGTCGGCCTGGCCGGCGAACGACGCCGAGTCGTTGGGGAGCTTGTAGACCGCCTGGTCCCGCAGCTTCTCGTAGTTCGGCATGGAGGCCTTGCCGACGTTCGACGGCGCCACCGGGACGTCGTCCGCGATCTTCGTCTTGTACTTGACCTTCTGGTTCTTCAGCTGGAAGAGCTCGATGTCGTACGTCTGCGTGACGTTCAGGTCCGGGTCGTCGAGGCTCTCGACCACGCCCGTGTTGTACAGGAACGACTTCTTGTTCTTCACATGCGTCTTGAAGGTGAAGCGGTACAGCAGATCGCCCTGGCCGTCACCGTTGTTGTCGATGTGGAGGTCGTACTGCGCGTCCTCGGCGAACTGGTAGAAGTTCGGGCCGCCGCCGGGCTCCTCGAAGGGGATCCAGTTGGCGACGATCGTCGTCGAGTCGGGCTTGTCGGGGCTGACGAACGCGTACACGTCCGTGTTGTCGTACTGGGGGTCGCCCGAGATCAGCGGGGCTTCCCGGTGACTGGAGGCGGAGGCCGCCCCGGGTTCCAGCGTGGCCACGCCGGCGGCTACGAGCCCACCGGCGGCCAGCGCGCCACAGATGAGGGTCGCAATGCTGCTGCGTCCCGAGCCGTTCCTGGAGATAGGTGTCATGCCGTCCGTCCTCAGTCCAACTTGCCTGACGCCGGTGATTCGGAGCGGTGGGCGGGCCGGATTGGTCGAATCTCAAAACTTCTTTTCTGCTGCTCGACCCGCGTTTTCGGCCTTCTGATCCGTAACCCCATCCGGAGGTGTGTGCGTTGCGAGTACCTCGTGGGACGGGACGGCCCAGGTGCGGGTTTGCGGGAGGGGGCGGCGAGTTGGAGGCGGACGAGCTTCTGATGCTCGTGGCGGGAGGGGACCAGAGGGCGTTCGAGGAGCTCTACGGGCTCGTGGCCGGGCCGGTCTTCGGGCTGGTACGTCGTGTGGTGCGTGATCCGGCGCAGTCGGAGGAGGTGTCACAGGAAGTGCTGCTCGAGTGCTGGCGGTCCGCCGCGCGGTTCGATCCCCGCCGGGGCAGCGCGCTGTCCTGGGTCCTCACCCTCGCGCACCGCCGTGCCGTCGACCGGGTGCGCAGCGCCCGTGCGGCCGGTGAACGCGACCAGCGCGAGGCGCACCGGTCCCATCACCCCGCCTTCGACCAGGTGACCGAGGAGGTCGAGGCGGGCCTGGAACGCGAGTGGGTGCGCCGGTGCCTGGACCGGCTGACCGAACTCCAGCGCCAGTCCGTCACCCTCGCCTACTACGACGGCTACACGTACCGTGAAGTGGCCGAGCGGCTCAGCCTGCCGCTGGGGACGGTGAAGACGCGGATGCGTGACGGACTGACCCGCTTGCGGGAGTGCCTGGGAGGTGCGGCATGAGCCTCTTCCGCCGGGAAGACCTGCACTCCCTCGCGGCCCCGTACGCCCTGGACGCGCTGGAACCCGGCGAGCGGGCCCGCTTCGAGCGGCACCTCAAGGACTGCGACAGCTGTGCGGCGGACGTGCGTGCGCTGTCCGAGGACGCGGTACGGCTCGCGTGGTCGGCCGCCGCCCCGCCGCCGTTCGCGATGCGCGACCGGGTGCTGGCCGCCGTACGCACCATCCCGCAGGAGCCCGCCGTACGGCCCGAACCGGCCCGTGCGCGTCCCGAACCGGCCCGTGCGCGGCCGGAACCGGCCCGGGCGCGCAGGTCGCAGCTGCCGCCGCATGTGTGGGGCGCCCAGCCGCCGCCCAGGCAGCGCCGGCGGCGTCCCCTGTTCGCGCCCTTCGCGACGGCCACCGCGGCCGCGGCCCTCGTTGTCGCCTCCCTGTTCGCCGTCCAGGCCGACCGGACCCAGGACGAACTGGACGCGCAGAAGGCCCAGGCCAGTGAGATCGCCCACGTTCTCCAGGCCGCGGACGCCCGGGCGACCCGGGGGCAGGACGCCCAGGGCCGAAGCATCGCAGCGATCGCTTCCGCATCGGAAGGGCGCGCGGTCGTCACCCTGAGCGGGTACAGCGCGCCCCCGAGCGGCCGCGTGCGCCAACTGTGGCTCATGCGCCCCAACGAGCAACCGCGCTCCCTCGGGCTGTTCTCCGCCGACACGCCCCTGGTCGCGAGCGGACTCGACAAGTCCGCGACATCACTCGCTGTGACGGTCGAGCCCGACGGGGGATCACCGCAGCCCACTACCCAGCCTGTTGTCCAACTCGCCCTGAAATCGGCTGGATTCGGAGAGTAATCATGGAGGGGTCGTCAACACCCTTGCGGGGAAGGTGAATCCTGTGACGCCGATACACGTGTGCCCCGGAGGGGCGATAGGGTTACCCTGCCCGGGCCGGGTGGACTCGTACGGGTGGGGAGTGACATGGAACAGATAACAGTGCGCAGGGCGAGGGTCCCTGCGATCACCTGCGGGAGCAGCGCGACCAGTTCGCGCCTCGACCGCCATCTCTCGGTGCTTTCGGGACCTGCCGTCCCGCAGCGCGAGGCGGCCGAGGCGACGTCACTGATGCGCGAGCTGACCGCGCGTGACCCCGCCAAGCAGGAGCGCAGTGACAGGGGTGCGCGGGTTCGCCGTGTCTCGCTGTTCGCGCCACTGCGCCGACTGCGCCGTTCGCTGTTCGGCGGACGCTGAGCCCTCGCCGCCCGGTATCGTGCTGCGATCCTGCCCGTCGTCCCCACGGCATGCAGCACGATCCAGGTGACCGAACTCCCCTCCCGGCAAGAGGCGTTCACTTCTCGCTGTGTGCGTACCTCCGTACGGCAAGCGGCGCGAAGACCGCGAGCAGCACCCCGCACCACATCAGTGACCCGGCGATCGGATGCGCCACCGGCCAGGCGGCCCCCTGCGGTATCGGGGCGTTGCCGAGCAGGTCCCGCAGGGCCGTGGTCACCGCGCTGATCGGATTCCACTCGGCGAGCGTCCGCAGCCACCCGGGCAGCCCCTCGGTCGGGATGTACGCGTTCGACAGCAGTGGCAGGACGAACGTCGCTCCGCCCAGCTGCCCCGCGGCCTCCTCGCTGCGGGTGAGCAGGCCGAGGAAGATGCCGATCCAGGTGGTCGCGAACCGGAACAGCAGCAACAGCCCGGCGGCGCCCACTGCGTGCAGCGCGGAGCCCTCGACGTGCCAGCCCACCGCGAGCCCCACCAGCAGGAACGGCACCGTTCCGGCTGCGGTGACCACCACGTCCGCGACCGACTGGCCCAGCGGCACGGCCGCCCGGCTGATCGGCAGGGTGCGCAGCCGGTCCGTCACGCCCCGGTGGACGTCCTGGGCCGCCTGGAACATCCCGGTCATGATCCCGTTCGCCGCCGTCGCCACCAGCAGGCCCGGCACCAGGAAGGACCGGTACTCCTCGCCCGGCATCGCCAGCGCACTGCCGAAGACGTAGCCGAAGAACAGCAGCATCGTGATCGGCATGGTCTGGGTCAGGATCAGCAGCCCCGGGTTGTTCCGGACCCGCCGCAGCTGACGGCCCAGCATCGCGGTGCCGTCGTAGGTCAGCGTGCTCATACCGCAAGCTCCTTGGTCAGTTGCAGGAAGACGTCGTCGAGGGTCGGCGGCCGGATGCTCGCGTCGAGCAACGGCACTCCCGCCGCGTCCAGTTCACGCACCAGCCGGGGCAGCGTGAGCGTGGTGTCCCGGGTGACCGCGCCGACCGCGTTGCGCTCGTGGTCGAACGACGGTTCCCCGCCGGTGAGCCGGTCGAGCACCCTTGCCGCCGTCACCAGGACGTCCGCGTCCGCGACGACGATCTCGACGTACGCCCCGATCAGGGCCTTGAGCTGGGCCGGTGAACCCGTGTGCGCGACCCGCCCCTTGTCCACCAGCGCGATCTCGTGGGCGAGTTGGTCGGCCTCCTCCAGGTACTGCGTGGTCAGCAGCACGGTCGTGCCGTCCGCCGACAGCTCGCGCACGGCGTCCCGGACGAGGGTGCGGCCGGCCGGGTCGAGGCCGGTCGTCGGCTCGTCGAGGAACAGGATCTCCGGGCGGCGGATCAGGCTCGCCGCCAGGTCCAGGCGGCGGCGCATACCCCCCGAGTAGGTGGACGCGGCCCGGTCGGCGGCCCCGGTCAGCCCGAAGCGGTCCAGCAGCTCGGCGGCCCGCTCGGCCGGCCCCCGTACCCGGTGCAGCCGGGCGAACAGCCTGAGGTTCTGCCGCCCGGTGAGGTCCCCGTCGACCGACGCGTACTGCCCGGTGACGGCGATGGCGCGCCGGACGGCCTCCGGTTCCCGGACGAGGTCGTGTCCGGCGACCCGCCCGGAGCCGGCGTCCGGCCGCAGCAGCGTGGTCAGCAGCCGTACGGCCGTGGTCTTGCCCGCGCCGTTGGGGCCGAGGAGGCCGCAGACCGTGCCCGAGGGCACGGCGAGATCGAGGCCGCGCAGGGCATGGACCTCCCCGAACCGCTTCTCCAGACCTTCACTAAGTACAGAGTACGTAGAAGTCATGGCAGGACCATAGCGCACTACGTACGCTGTACGTAACTAGGATGGTGGCCGAGGTGATGATCGATGGCGGGCCGAGCGGCCGTACCCGAAGTGATCTGGTCGCGTCCCGAGCGGACGGGGCGTGGCCCGAAACCCGCGTTCACCAGGGCGGACATCGCGGCGGCGGCGGTGCGGCTGGCCGATGCCGGGGGGCTGGACGCGGTGTCGATGCGCCATGTCGCGGCCGAACTGGGCTGCGGGACGATGTCGCTGTACAACTACGTCCCCCGCAAGGAGGACCTGCACGAGCTGATGGTGGACGCGGTCAGCGGCGAGCACGAGCTCTTCGAGCCCACGGGTGACTGGCGGGCCGACATGCTGCGCAACGCCCGCCGGACCAAGGCGCTGATGCACCGGCACCCCTGGATGCCACGGCTCATGTCGGGGGCGTACGGCTTCAGCCCCAACGCCCTGCGCTATCTGGAGCACTGCCTCGCCTGTCTCGATCCGCTGGACGCCCCCTACGGCACGAAGATCGAGCTGGTCGCGATGCTCAACGGGTGTGTGACGACGTATGTCTCGAACGAGCTGTCCACGGCCGAGCGGGTGCGGTCGCTGCCGTGGTCGCAGGAGCAGGAGAACGCGGTGCGGATCGCCTATCTGGGCAGCCAGGTGGCGTCGGGGGCGTATCCGCGGCTGGCGGCGTCGTTCATGGAGGACGCGGGACCGATCGATCTGGACGCGGTGTTCGAGCGGATGCTGGATCGGGTCCTGGATGGCTTCGAGCCCAGGGCCTAGACGGTCTGGAGCGGCCTAGAGCAGCGCGAGCTGGCCCTCAGGTCCCTCCTCGTGGCCGTCCAGGACCGACGCCGGCCTGCGGGCCGCGTCCGGGACCGGCAGCACCCCCGCCCCGCGCAGGCCGGCCGCCGTGATCCGTGACGTCACCTCGTCCTGGAGCGGCTGAAGATCCGCCAGCAGGGCCAGCACGGTGATCAGTTCGAGGAGTTCCGACGTCCACGTCTGCGGCCAGGTCGCCGGGCGGATCGCGGCCAGTGTGCCCGGCTCCGGTTCCGCGATCCGGGCCGCGAACCACTGCTCCAGCACCCGCACTCCGCCCGCCTCGTAGTCCCAGGCCTTGGGCGGTACGGGGGAGACGCGGCCCTCGTCAAGGAGCAGGGCCTCCTCGTCGCGGTCGTAGTCCAGGATCAGGGGCCGGGACGGCAGCGGCGCACGGACGTACGGGCGGCGGCCACCGGGCAGCTTCGGACGGTCGCCGTCACGGCGCATCAGCCACAGGACGCGGCGGCCCGACTCGACGCCACGGGCCCACAGTTCGGCGTCGTCGGTGAGCGGGACGGCGAGGTCCGGGCGGACCACCGCCAGGATCCAGGCGAGGACGTCCAGGGGCTCCACCGGGACACCCAGGCGGGTCCGCAGGTGCTCGAGGAGACCGGGCGCGAGGTTGGGTTCGGTGCCCCCCGGGCGGCGGTACAGCGGGCGGATGCGGCCCGGGCGGAGCAGGGGGAGCAGCGAGGTCGCGAGGAGCTGGGGGCCGGGACCGTCCGTGGGCGTCTCCACCACGAACACCTGGTCGCCGTCCGCCACCCGCCACAGCTCGGGCCGGGCCGCGTCGATCAGCCGGTGGTCCGGGATCAGCCACTGTTCGTCGAAGGGCGCGTGCAGCACCCGTACCGGCTCCGGGCAGGGGCCGGAGGCGCGCGCGAGCCTCTCGGTGCCGCCCGTGCGCCCCGGAAGCTGTCCGACCGCCGAACGCAGGGTGCGGGACCGGGTGGGCTCGAACAGAGCCTCCCGGTCGGGCCCCTCGGCCTTCAGCAGGGCGTCCCAGCGGGCTTTCAGGGATGCCGCGTCGGGACCCGCCGGCCACCCTCGGCCGAGCCGCGGCGGTGCGACGGACCACGGCATGAGGTCCGCCAGCGGCGGAGCGTCGTCGTGCGTCACGCTGGGCATCGTACGACCATTCGCCGACAGGCAGCCGGGGACAGTGGGCTCATGTGGCGTCCAGGGTCACCGTGAAGGAGAACCGGTCACCGCGGTAGTGGATCACCGCCGCGTCGAGCACCCGGCCGCCGGTGTCGTAGGTGACTCCGGTGTAGTGCAGGATCGGGCTGAGCAGCGGGACTTGGAGCAGCCGGGCCGTCTCCGGGTCCGCGAGGCGCGCCTCCACCGTGTCCGTGATACGGCTGATGTCCGCCCCGACGACATCCCGCAGCACCTTCGTCATCGGCCAGCGCATCAGGTCCGACGGGTCGATGCGGGCGGCCACTTCGGGCCGGACGTAGTTGCGGGCGTGGTTGGTCGGCTCGCCCGTCTTCTCGTCGCTGCGCAGCCGGTGGTACGACGCCACCTCGTCCAGTTCCGGGAAGTGCCCGGCGAGTTCGGGCGGCACGGGCGACTTGCCGTGCTCCAGCAGCTCGGTCGTCATGCCGGACTGCTGGGCCACGATCGCGTCCACCGAGCCGAGCAGCCGGACCGGGGTGCCCCTGGTCGCGCCGGGCTCGATGAACGTGCCCCGGCGCCGGTGACGGGTGATCAGCCCCTCGTCCTCCAGCTCCTTCAGCGCCTGCCGCATGGTCAGCACGCTCACCCCGTAGTGCCCGGCGAGCTGTTCCTCGGTGGGAAGGCGCAGCGGGTCCCGGGGAGTGCGGCCGAGTATCGAGGCGCGCAGGGACTGCGACACCTGGTACCAGAGCGGCAGCTTGCGGTTCAGGACGATGGAGTCCGGGGCGAAGGAGGTCACGGGCTATCCGTACCTTTCGCGGATCGGTCAGTGCAACGGGCGGAAGTGACGTTCCAGGCCCTGCCACACGTCGTCGTAGTGCGGCTGGAGGTGGTCCGCCCGGGCCGCGTGCGCGGTGAGCGTCACCGGCCAGCGTGTCTCGAACATGAACGCCAGCCCGTCGTCGACCTTCTGCGGCTTCAGCTCGGCCGCGCTCGCCCGGTCGAAGGTCTCCCGGTCGGGGCCGTGCGCCGACATCATGTTGTGCAGCGAGCCGCCGCCGGGCACGAAGCCGCCCTTTCCGGAGGCCTTCGCGTCGTAGGCCCCCTCGATCAGGCCCATGTACTCGCTCATCACGTTCCGGTGGAAGTAGGGCGGCCGGAAGGTGTCCTCGCCGACCAGCCAGCGTGGCGCGAAGACCACGAAGTCGACTCCGGCCAGCCCCGGGGTGTCGGAGGGGGACGTCAGCACGGTGAAGATCGACGGGTCGGGATGGTCGTACGAGATGGAGCCGAGCACATTGAAGCGGCGCAGGTCGTAGACGTACGGCACATGGTTGCCGTGCCAGGCGACGACGTCGAGCGGGGAGTGGTCGTAGGTCGCCGTCCAGAGGTTGCCGCAGAACTTGTTGACCACCTCCACGGGCCCCTCGACGTCCTCGTAGGCGGCGACGGGGGCCCGGAAGTCGCGGGGGTTGGCGAGGCCGTTGGCGCCGATGGGGCCGAGGTCGGGGAGCTGGAAGGGGGCCCCGTAGTTCTCGCACACATAACCGCGGGCGGTCGGGCTCTGCCCGCGATCCGATGCAGAGTCCAGCAACTCGACACGGAAGCGCACCCCACGAGGGATCAGCGCCACCTGTCCCGGCTCCACATGGAGCAGTCCGAACTCCGTGCGCAGCAGCAGCCCGCCGCGCTCGGGGACGATCAGCAGCTCGCCGTCGGCGTCGCTGAAGACGCGGTCCATCGAGTCGGTCGCGTGGTACAGGTGCACGGCCATGCCGGTGCGCTGGGTGACGTCGCCGTTGCCGCCGAGGGTCCACAGGCCGGCGAGGAAGTCGGTGCCCTCGGCGGGCTCGGGCAGCGGGTCCCAGCGCAGCCGGTTCGGGTCCGGGACCGACTCGGTGAAGGGGGCCGTACGGAGGTGGCCGTTGTGGGTGTGCGTGAACGCCGGGTGCGCGGCGGAGGGGCGGATGCGGTACAGCCAGGAGCGGCGGTTGTGGGCGCGCGGCTCGGTGAACGCCGTGCCGCTGAGCTGTTCCGCGTACAGGCCGAGGGGGGCGCGCTGCGGGGCGTTGCGACCCTCGGGGAGGGCGCCCGGGACCGCCTCCGAGGCGTGCTCGTTGCCGAAGCCGGAGAGATAGGTCAGGCCCTCGGCGGTCTTGCGTGCGTCGCCGCGCGTGAACGCTGCGTCCCCGGTCATGATCGCTCCCTTGCGGTCTGATTCCTATGGAACACCGTAGGATTGCGGTGCGGTCGGCGCAAGAGGCCGTTCCCTGGCCTTCCCTGACCTTCCCTGACCTTCTCTGGTCATTCCCCAGCCGTTCCCTGGAACCGATGTCCCGCCCGTGACCTCCTCAGGGAGGAGGACGAGAACCAGACCACAGGGGGATTCGCGGTGTCGGACCCGTGTTCTACGCTCCCCGGCATGTCGTGGACGCGGGGACTCGTTGCCCTGCTCGCGGTCTGTGTCCTGCTGGTGACCGGATCCGTGAGCTGTGGCACCCATGGGGCACAGGAGCACAAGGACGGACGGTCGGTCTCACCGGTGGGCAAGGTCCTCGACGACACCGATCACGAGGGCCGGCACTACCGCGAGGTGGACAAGGGGAACGCCCCAGACGTCGGCATAGAGGTGCAGCCGGACACCGACGACAGCTGGTCCGTGCGGCTGACCGTCGACAACTTCACCTTCTCGGCCGCCGCGACGAAGGCGAAGGCGGTCTCCGGTCGCGGCGTCGCCGTCCTCTTCGTGGACGACCGCCCCGTCACCACCCTGCGCACCCCGTCCTGCCGCCTCCCGTCCGCGTACGTCCCCCAGGGCACCCACAAGGTCACCGCCCGCCTCTACGCCGACGACGGCACCGTCTGGGCCGTCGACGGCGCCCCGGTGGAGAGCACGGCGGACGTGACGGCCTCGGAACCGGAGTCTGCGGGGGGTGCCGGGTCGGGGTCGCGGTCCATGGGGGACGGCGAGGCGTCGGACGCGGGGTCCGTGGCGGGCGTGGACGACGCCCTGGGGGCACAGCCGATCGCGGGCGCGGGCGACGGTACCGCGGGCTCGCAGGTCGGCACGGGTGCCGGGGGTCGAGTCTGGGAGCCGCCGCTTGCGACGGGCATTCGCGCGGCCTCGGACGCGCAGGCCGTGGCGGACACAGCCGGGGGCACCCTGGACGTGCAGGCCGTAGCGGGCACCGTCGAAGGCGTCCCGGGCTCACCGGTCGGGCTGCGCACCCCGGCAGCGGAGCCGTCGCTGACGACGAGCACTGGACTTGGCGTGGTCCCGGGCGTGCAGGCGGTGGCAGGTGGCGGTCTTCTGGGCTCGCCGGTCGGGCTGCGCGCCCCGGCAGCGGAGCCGTCGCTGACGACGAGCACCGGCCCTGGCGTGGCCCCGGACCTGCAGTCCCTGGCGGGGAAGGGTCGGCCCGGCTCGTGGGTCCGCACCCGCACCGCCGCAGCCGAACCGCTTACGACGAGCACCGGCACCGGCCCCGGCACGCGTCCCGGCCGTGGCCGATGAGTACGGCAGGCCCCCGGAGCCGTACCAGGTGGCAGGGTTCACCGGACCGCGGCGGGAAGGCATCATGAAGCCCGTGCCCCAAGCGACCTCGCTTCGCCGCGCCCCCGTGCAGCGGCGCAGTGCCGAACGGCTGACCAGAATCCTCGACGCCTGCGCCGACCTCCTCGACGAGGTCGGCTACGACGCCCTCAGCACCCGCGCCGTCGCCCTGCGCGCCGGCGTGCCCATAGGCTCGGTGTACCGCTTCTTCGGCAACAAGCGGCAGATGGCCGACGCCCTCGCCCAGCGCAACCTGGAGCGTTTCACGGCCGGCGTCACCGACCGCCTCAAGGAGTCGGGCGAGGAAGGCGGCTGGCGCAAGGCGATGGACGTAGTCCTCGACGAGTACCTCGCCATGAAGCGCACCGCCCCCGGCTTCTCGCTGGTCGACTTCGGCAACCAGATCCCCGTCGGCGCCCGCCACGCCGAACCCAACCACCGCGTCGCCGACCGCCTCACAGAGCTCCTCTCCGGCTACCTCTCCCGCGAACCGGACGACGATCTGCGCCGCACCTTCCTCATCGCCGTGGAAACCGCCGACACCCTGGTCCACCTGGCCTTCCGGATGGCACCCGAGGGAGACGAACGGATCATCCAGGAGGCCCGGGAGCTGCTGCGCGCCTATCTCGCGCGCGTCCTGGACTGACCACCCACACCCCCTCCCCTCCATGCCTACCGGTCGGTATGCTCATCCGGACCGGCACCGCTGCCCCGGGAGGACCCGTGTCCCGCACCGCTCTGCGTATCTGCCCCCTGTGCGAGGCCACCTGTGGTCTGACGCTCACCATCGAGGGGACCCGGGTCACCGGCGCCCGCGGGGATCGCGACGACGTGTTCAGCAAGGGGTTCATCTGCCCCAAGGGAGCCTCCTTCGGGGCCGTGGACGGGGACCCCGACCGACTGCGCACCCCCCTCGTACGACGGGACGGCGAGCTGCGCGAGGCCACCTGGGAAGAGGCCTTCGACGCGGTCGCCGCCGGGATCCGGGGCGTCGTCGACGGACACGGGGCGAACTCCGTCGGGGTCGTCCTCGGCAACCCCAACGTCCACACCATGGCCGGCGCCCTCTATCCGCAGGTCCTGCTCGCCGGCCTGGGCACCCGCAGCGTCTTCACCGCCTCCACGGTCGACCAGATGCCCAAGCACGTCTCCAGCGGGCTGCTGTACGGCGACGCCAACGCCATCCCCGTGCCCGACCTCGACCACACCGACCACCTGCTCCTCATCGGCGCCAACCCCCTGGAGTCCAACGGGAGTCTGTGCACCGCCCCCGACTTCCCCGGCAAGCTCAAGGCGCTCAAGGCCCGCGGCGGCACCCTCACCGTCATCGACCCCCGCCGCACCCGCACCGCCAGGCTCGCCGACCGGCACATCGCCGTCCGCCCCGGTACGGACGCCCTGCTGCTCGCGGCGATGGCGTACACGCTCTTCGAGGAAAGCCTCGTGGACACGGGGGAGTTGACGCCCCACCTCCAGGGGATCGACGAACTCCGGTCGGACCTGCGTGACTTCACCCCGGAGGCCGTCGCCGCGCCCTGTGACGTCGACGCCGTCCTCATCCGCACCCTCGCCCGCGAACTCGCCGCCGCCCCCACCGCCGCCGTATACGGCCGCATCGGCAGCTGCACCGTCCCGCACGGCACCCTGGCCAGCTGGCTCGTCGACGTGCTGAACATCCTCACCGGCAACCTCGACCGGCCCGGCGGCGCGCTCTTCCCGCAGGCGGCCACCGACCGGACGCCCCGGCCCGCCGGGCCCAGCCACGGGTTCGCCCTCGGGCGCTGGCACTCCCGGGTCAGCCGACACCCCGAGGCCAAGGGTGAGTTGCCGCTCTCCGCGCTCGCCGAGGAGATCGACACCGCGACCCAGGAGGGCGAGCCGATCCGGGCCCTCGTGGTCGTCGCCGCCAACCCCGTGCTGTCCGCCCCCGACGGCGACCGCCTCGACAAGGCCCTCGGCTCGCTGGACTTCATGGTCAGCGTGGACCCGTACCTGAACGAGACCTCGCGCCACGCCCATGTCGTGCTGCCCCCGCCCCCGCCCTCCCAGAGCCCGCACCACGACTTCGCCTTCAACACCCTCGCCGTGCGCAACCAGGTCCGCTACACCCGCCCCGCCGTCCCGCTGGAGCCCGGCCGGATGGCGGAGACGGAGATCCTCGCCCGGCTGATCCTCGCCGCGACCGGCATGCACGGCGCCGACGCCTCCGCCGTCGACGACCTGGTCATCGGCCAGACCCTCGGCAAGGCCGTCAAGGACCCGCACTCGCCCGTGCATGGCCGCGAGCCGGGCGAACTCACCGCCGAACTCGCCGGCGACACCGGCCCCGAGCGGCGGCTCGACATGATGCTGCGCCTCGGCCCCTACGGCGACGGCTTCGGCGTACGGCCGGACGGGCTGAGCCTCACGAAGCTGCTCGCGCATCCGCACGGGATCGACCTCGGACCGCTCGCGTCCCGGCTGCCGCAGCCGCTGAAGACCCGCAGCGGCAAGGTCGAGCTGCTGCCGCGGCCGATCGCGGACGACCTGCCCCGGCTGCGCGAGGCCCTGCGGCACAAGGCCGAGGCCGACGGGCTCCTCCTCGTCGGCCGCAGGCACCTGCGCTCCAACAACAGCTGGATGCACAACGTCCCCGCGCTCACCGGCGGCACCAACCGCTGCACCCTGCACATCCACCCCGAGGACGCCGAGCGGCTCGGGCTGAAGGACGGCGCCGCGGTGCGGGTCAAGGGCGCCGGGGGAGAGGTGGTCACCGAGGCCGAGGTCACCGACGGCGTGCGCCGCGGCGTGGTCAGCCTGCCGCACGGCTGGGGCCACAACCGGCCCGGCACCCGGCTCGGCCACGCCGCCAAGGACCCCGGCGTCAACGTCAACCAGCTCCTCGACGGCAGCCTGCTCGACCCGCTCTCGGGCAACGCGGTCCTCAACGGCATACCGGTAAAACTGGCCGCCGTAACGGCCCTGTGAGCAGCGCAAAGCTGTGACCAGCAGTTTTGCGCTTATTGCTCGCATGTCAACGTCTTGTTAACGCCGCTTGACGAGTCCTAACGTCATCGCACTGCCGACTCCGGTGGGAGTTCAAGGGCGAACGTTAGGTATCCACTCATGCTGACCATCCTCGGCTTCGCCATGATCGCGACCTTCCTGGTCCTGATCATGCTGAAGAAGATGTCGCCGATCGCGGCGCTCGTGCTGATCCCGGCACTGTTCTGTGTCTTCGTCGGGAAGGGCGCCAAGCTCGGTGACTACGTCATCGACGGCGTCACCAGCCTCGCCCCCACCGCGGCGATGCTCATGTTCGCGATCGTCTACTTCGGAGTGATGATCGACGTCGGCCTCTTCGACCCGGTCGTGCGCGGGATCCTGAAGTTCGCGAAGGCCGACCCGATGCGGATCGTCGTCGGTACGGCGATCCTCGCCGCGATCGTCTCGCTGGACGGCGACGGCTCGACCACCTTCATGATCACCGTCTCGGCGATGTACCCGCTGTACAAGCGCCTGAAGATGAGCCTGGTCGTGATGACCGGTGTCGCCGCCATGGCCAACGGCGTGATGAACACGCTGCCCTGGGGCGGCCCGACGGCCCGCGCGGCCACCGCGCTGAAGCTCGACGCCAGCGACATCTTCGTCCCGATGATCCCGGCCCTCGCCGTCGGCCTGCTGGGCGTCTTCGTCCTCTCGTACGTCCTCGGCATGCGTGAGCGCAAGCGGCTCGGCACGCTCACGCTGGCGGAGGTCCTGGAGCCCGCGGAGACCGAGACGGTCCTGGTCGGCGCAGGCGCCGGCGCAGGCACAGGCGGCACCGGTGACACCAAGGCCACCGTGCCCACGGGCGGTTCGGGCTCCGGCACCGACGCGCCCGAGGAGGGCGACGCGGAGCGCTTCCAGGTCCTCGACCCGAACCGCGCCACCCTGCGCCCCAAGCTGTACTGGTTCAACGCGCTGCTCACGGCCACCCTGCTCACCTCCATGATCATGGAGTGGCTGCCGATCCCGGTGCTGTTCCTGATCGGCGCCGCACTCGCGCTCACCGTGAACTTCCCGCACATCCCCGACCAGAAGGCCCGCCTCGCCGCCCACGCCGACAACGTCCTCAACGTCTCCGGCATGGTCTTCGCCGCCGCCGTCTTCACCGGCGTCCTCCAGGGCACCGGCATGGTCGACCACATGGCCCGCTGGATGGTGGACGTCATCCCCGAGGGCATGGGTCCGCACATGGCCCTCGTCACCGGCGTCCTGAGCCTCCCGCTCACCTACTTCATGTCCAACGACGGCTTCTACTTCGGTGTCCTCCCGGTCCTCGCCGAGGCCGGCGCGGCACACGGCGTCACCCCGCTGGAGATGGCCCGCGCCTCCCTCGTCGGCCAGCCGCTGCACATGTCGAGCCCGCTCGTCCCGGCCGTGTACGTCCTGGTCGGCATGGCCAAGGTGGAGTTCGGCGACCACACCAGGTTCGTCGTCAAGTGGGCGGCGCTCACCTCTCTGATCATCCTCGGGGCAGGCATCCTCTTCGGGATCATCTGACCCCCTTCCACGGAGGACTCGAACCATGGCGCCCGGTGGGAACCGCGGCTGGCTGCTCCGCCTCGTCATCGCCTTCGGCTTCGCGCAGGGGGCGGTGTCGATGGCGCGGCCCGCCGTCTCCTACCGGGCCCTCGCGCTGGGCGCGGACGAGCGGGCGATCGGTGTCATCGCCGGTGTGTACGCGCTGCTGCCGCTCTTCGCCGCCGTACCGCTGGGCCGCCGTACGGACCACGGGCGGTGCGCGCCGCTGCTGCCGGTCGGCGTGGTCCTGATCTCCGGCGGCTGCGCGCTCAGCGGCCTCGCCGGCTCCCTGTGGACCATGGCGGTCTGGAGCGGGGTGATGGGCCTCGGGCACCTCTGCTTCGTCATCGGCGCCCAGTCGCTCGTCGCCCGCCAGTCCGCCCCGCACGAACAGGACCGCAACTTCGGCCACTTCACCATCGGCGCCTCCCTCGGCCAGCTGGTCGGCCCGGTCGCGGCGGGCGCGCTGATCGACGGTTCCGACAGGGCGGGAACGAGCGCGCTGGCCCTGCTCGTCTCGGGCGCGGGGGCGGCGGTCGCCTTCACCTCGCTGTGGCGCATCGAGCACCGCGACACGGCGGCCAAGTCCCGTACCGGGCAGGGCGATCGGATCCCCGTCGGGCGCATCCTGCGGACCCGGGGCGTGCCCGGGGGCATCTTCGTGAGTCTGTCGGTGCTGTCCGCCACGGACATCCTCACCGCGTACCTTCCGGTGGTCGGCGAGCACCGGGGCATCGCCCCCTCGGTGATCGGCCTGCTGCTGAGCCTGCGCGCGGCGGCCACGATCGCCTGCCGTCTGGTGCTGACCCCGCTGCTACGGCTGCTGGGGCGCGCGGTGCTCCTCACCGTGACGTGTCTGCTGGCGGCCGTCCTGTGCGCGGGGATCGCTCTCCCGGTCCCGGTGTGGGCGCTGGCCGTCATGCTCGCCGTGCTCGGCTTCTGCCTCGGCGTGGGACAGCCGCTGTCCATGACGACGGTCGTCCAGGCCGCTCCCGACGGCGCCCGTTCCACCGCCCTCGCCCTGCGGCTGACCGGCAACCGCCTCGGTCAGGTCGCCGCACCGGCCACCGCGGGCCTGGTCGCGGGAGTGGCGGGCGTGGCCGCGCCGTTCGTGATGCTCGGGACGTTGCTGCTGCTGTCGGCGGGGGTCGCGCTCCGGTCGCCGGGGCGGCCCGAGAGGACCGGACCGGCCGCCGGGAAGCGGCCGAAGCGCCCGGGATTGCGCCGCACGAGCGATATCTGACGGCGCGCCGGGTGCCGATGCGGCCGACCGTCGCGCGCATGAAGGAGAGTGCTGCCGAAAGAGCGATTTGTATGGAAATCGTCTGAATCGGAGGAGCGCGCATGCCCACCCTGACACTCCCACCCATCTTCCGCGTCCGAGCGGGGGCCACTGTGGTCCTCACCGCCCTCGCCGCGTCCGGCGCGTCGTGGGCGATGGCGCCGACCGCGTCGGCGCAGGGCGAGAACGGCGACATCAGGATCCACCACGTGGGCGTGCCGTTCGGCGTCTCGAAGGATGATCCCCGGGTCTGCAAGTTCTACCTGGACGCCGTCAACTTCGACAACCTCACCACCATCACCTACACCATTACGCCCCAGCCTCCGCTGTCCACCGCGGCCACCACCACCGGCGCCATCGCGCTCGCCGGGGGCGCCGGTCACACCGACCCGCTGGGGCTGGCGGACGGCCAGTACCAGATCACCTGGACCCCGCCCGGCCCCCCGGCGGCCGCCCCCAAGGAGAAGGTCTTCCGCGTCAACTGCCACGACGACAAGCGTGAAGCGGAGCGCGGGCCGGGTGACCAGATCGAGGACCAGCAGCGTGACGGCGCGGACGGCGCGGGCTGGGGCCAGAACGAGGGCGGCGGCCCGAAGGGCGGTGTGCACGCGGGCGGCGGCGGTCTCGTCAACACCGCGGCCGCGTTCGCGCCGGTCACCGCAGCGGGGGCCGTCGGCCTGGTGGCGGTCGGCGGTGTCGCGTACTTCCGGCTGAACCGCCGTCGGCCCAATGGCGCCGCGTAGGCGCAGACGCAGGCCCTGGTACCGGACCCGCGCCTACCGCCTCACCAGGACGGCTGTGCTCACGGTCGTCCTGGTGACGGTGGGGGTCCGGTGTACGGGTGACGGCAAGCCGACCGCGCCGGACGGGCCCTACGGTCCGGACACCGTGGCGGCCGCCGGACCGGACGCGGACGATGCCGGTGGGACGCCTCGTTCCGCCCGCCCCGAGCCCACCCGCACGCCCCCGCCCCGCCCGCTGTCCCGGTCGCGGCCGACGACCTTCCGCATCCCGTCCCTGGGCATCGACGCGCCGGTCACAGGCCTCGGGCTCACCAACGGCCGGGAGCTGTCGACACCCCCGGTCGACAAGCCGAAGCTCGTGGGCTGGTACGAGGGCGGCCCCACGCCCGGCGAGTCCGGCACGGCGATCGCCGTCGGCCACCGCGACACCAGGACCGGCCCCGCGGTCTTCGCCGCGCTCGCCCAGGTCAAGCCCGGCAAAGTGATCGAGGCGGGGCGCGCGGACGGCCGTACCGCCGTCTACACCGTGGACCGGGTGAAGGTCATCGACAAGGCGGGCTTCCCCGACAAGGAGGTCTACGGTCCCGCCCGGCGTCCGGAACTGCGCGTGATCACCTGCGGTGGACTCTTCAAGTGGCGGACGGGCTACACCAGCAACGTCGTCGTCTTCGCCCACCTCACCCAGACCCGTGAGCCGCGGCCGCCGAAGAGCGCGACGGCGCGCTGAATCAGACCGTCCGTTATCTCGCAGGCTGGACCGGAGCGCCTGATCCCGCCCAGTCTCTTCCCCCGGCCGCATGCATTCCGTTAACTTCCGTGACCCACAGCCCCGTACGACCCGCACGGGGCCTCTCGATCGCGGAGCACCAGCGCCTGAACCAGCCCCCGGGGGCACCGTCATGACACGCGCCATATCTCTGCACCACGTGAGCAAGACCTACACCCGGGGAATCCGGGTGGTGGACCGGCTCTCGCTGGACATCGCGCCCGGCGAGTTCCTCGTCCTGCTCGGCCCCTCCGGCTGCGGAAAATCCACCGTGCTCAGGATGATCGCCGGGCTGGAGGAGATCACCGAGGGCGAGCTCAGGCTCGACGGCGAGCACGCCAACGACCTGCTGCCCGCAGACCGGCGGATGGCGATGGTGTTCCAGAACTTCGCCCTCTACCCGAACATGACCAGCCGGGGGAACATCGGCTTCCCGCTGCGCATCGAGGCCCCCGGCGAGGACCCCCGGGCCCGGGTGGACGCCACCGCCCGCATGCTGGGCATCGAGGACCTCCTGGACCGCTATCCGGGCCAGCTCTCGGGCGGTGAGCGCCAGCGCGTGGCGATGGGCCGGGCCATCTCCCGGCATCCCTCCGCCTTCCTCATGGACGAGCCGCTGTCCAACCTCGACGCCAAGCTCCGCAACCATCTGCGCGCCGAAATAGCCGGGCTCACCCGGCAGTTGGGCGTCACCACGGTCTACGTCACCCACGACCAGGCCGAGGCCATGTCGCTCGGCGACCGGGTCGCCGTCCTGCGCGGCGGAGTCCTCCAGCAGGTCGGCACCCCGCGCTCGGTGTACGCGCTGCCCCGCAACGTCTTCGTCGCCGCCTTCATCGGCACCCCGCGCATCAACCTCCTGCGCGGCCTGGTCCGGGCCCCGCTGGACGGAGCGATGACCATCAGTCTCGGCAAGCAGTACCTGCGGCTGCCCGAACCCCTGTCCCTGGACCACCAGTTGCTCCGCGTCCAACAGGGCCGTGAGGTGATCGTGGGCCTGCGTTCGGAGGCGATCCGCATCGCCAAGCCGGCCTCCGCCCGCCCCGGGGAGATGGCGATCACCGGTCTGGTGGAGCACGTGGAGTTCCAGGGCCACGAGGTCCTCGTCCACTTCAACACCGGCTCCCGCCCCGCCCTGGTCCCCGACCTGGAGGCCCCGCGCCCCGCCCCGCGCCCGCCCAGGCGCCGCCGCCAAGGGACGGTCCTGGACCGCCTGCGAGACCGCGCGGGCTCCCTCCGCGCGGGCCCCGTCGTGGTCCTGGAGGACCCCCCGGACCCCGTCCCCGAACCCACCCCCTCCGACGCCCGCCTCCCCGGCGACCTCGTCGTCCGCACCACCCCGGACTACGACCTGCGCCGCGGCATGCAGGTCCCCCTCCTCGTCGACATCTCCCACCTGTTCGTCTTCGACCAGCACGGCGAACGCATCTGCCCGTCCCCGGACCACCTGCCGGACCTCGACGAGTGAGCGTGTGAGCACGGACGGCGCCGGAGAGGGCCCGTGCCGACTTCGTGATGTCGTGGGAGGGTCCGGTCCTGCCCTGGCGCCCGAAAACTATCGTCGCTAGTTTATGAACCGGACGACAGTTCACGAGACCGGACGACGACACGGCCCAGCCCGGGAGGACGCACCATGAAGGCGCACGACGGCATGTACATCGAGGGCGAGTGGCGCCCGGCCACCGGCCCGGACGTGATCGAGGTCGTGAACCCGGTCGACGAGCAGGTCATCGCACGGGTCCCGGCAGGCACCGCCGAGGACGTCGACCTCGCCGTACGGGCCGCCCGCGCCGCCCTCCCGGCCTGGGCGGCGACCGCTCCGGCCGAGCGGGCCGCCCGGCTGGCCGCTCTCCGGGACGTCCTCGCCGCCCGCAAGGACGAGATCGCCGAGACGGTCACCGCCGAGCTCGGCTCGCCGCTGAAGTTCTCGCAGAACGTCCACGCGGCCGTTCCCGTCGCGGTCGCCGCCTCCTACGCCGAGCTCGCGGCCACGCACCCCTTCGAGGAGAAGGCGGGCAACTCCACGGTTCATCTGGAGCCGGTCGGCGTGGTCGCCGCGATCACGCCCTGGAACTACCCGCTCCACCAGATCGTCGCCAAGGTCGCCCCGGCCCTCGCCGCGGGCTGCACGGTCGTCCTCAAGCCCGCCGAGGACACCCCGCTGGTCGCCCAGCTCTTCGCCGAGGCCGTCCACGAGGCCGGTGTCCCGGCCGGTGTCTTCAACCTCGTCACCGGGCTCGGTCCGGTCGCGGGCCAGGCCCTGGTCGAGCACCCGGACGTCGACCTGGTCTCCTTCACCGGCTCCACCGCGGTCGGACGGCAGATCGGCGCGAGTGCCGGTGCCGCGCTGAAGAAGGTCGCCCTGGAGCTCGGCGGCAAGTCCGCCAACGTCATCCTGCCGAGCGCCGACCTCGCCAAGGCGGTCAACGTCGGTGTCGCCAACGTGATGTCCAACTCCGGCCAGACCTGCAGCGCGTGGACGCGGATGCTCGTCCATCGCGAGCAGTACGACGAGGCCGTGGAACTCGCCGCCACCGCCGCCGCGAAGTACGGCGACCGCATCGGCCCCGTCGTCAACGCCAAGCAGCAGGCACGGGTGCGCAGTTACATCGAGAAGGGCGTGGCCGAGGGAGCCCGGCTGGTGGCGGGCGGCCCCGAATCCCCGCGCGAGCAGGGCTACTTCGTCGCTCCGACCGTCTTCGCCGACGTCACCCCCGACATGACGATCGCGCAGGAGGAGATCTTCGGCCCGGTCCTGTCCGTCCTGCGCTACGAGGACGAGGAGGACGCCCTGCGCATCGCCAACGGCACGGTCTACGGCCTTGCCGGCGCCGTCTGGGCCGGCGAGGAGTCGGAGGCCGTGGCCTTCGCCCGCCGGATGGACACCGGGCAGGTCGACATCAACGGCGGCCGCTTCAACCCCCTTGCCCCGTTCGGCGGTTACAAGCAGTCCGGGGTGGGCCGCGAGCTCGGTTCGCACGGCCTCGCCGAGTACCTCCAGACCAAGTCCCTCCAGTTCTAGAAGGAGCCTTCCCGTGGTCCGTGCCGCCGTCCTTCCCGCCGTGGGCGCTCCCCTGGAGGTCACCGACATCGACCTCCCGGACCCCGGCCCCGGCCAGGTCCGGGTCCGTCTCGCCGCCGCCGGGGTCTGCCACTCCGACCTGTCCCTGTCCAACGGCACCATGCGCGTCCCCGTCCCGGCCGTCCTCGGCCACGAGGGCGCGGGCACGGTCGTCGCCGTGGGCCAGGGGGTCACGAGTGTGGTGCCCGGCGATGGAGTCGTCCTCAACTGGGCTCCCTCCTGCGGCAGTTGTCACGCCTGCTCGCTCGGCGAGGTGTGGCTGTGCGCCAACGCCCTCAACGGCGCCGCCGACGTCTACGCCCGCACCGCCGACGGCACCGACCTCCACCCCGGCCTGAACGTCGCCGCGTTCGCCGAGGAGACGGTCGTCTCCGAGTCCTGCCTCCTGCCCCTCCCGGACGGCATCCCGCTCACCGAAGCGGCCCTGCTGGGCTGCGCGGTCCTCACCGGCTACGGCGCCGTCCATCACGCGGCACGGGTCCGGGAGGGCGAGACGGTCGCGGTGTTCGGCGTCGGAGGCGTGGGCCTGGCCGCGCTCCAGGCCGCCCGGATCGCGGGGGCGTCGACGATCGTCGCGGTCGATGTCTCCCCGGAGAAGGAGGAGTTGGCGCGCGCGGCGGGCGCCACGGAGTACGTCGTGGCCTCCGAGAACACCGCCCGCGAGATCAGGGGACTGACCGGCAAGCAGGGCGTCGACGTCGCCGTCGAGTGCGTCGGCCGCGCCTCGACCATCCGTACGGCCTGGGACTCCACCCGCCGCGGCGGCCGTACGACGGTCGTCGGCATCGGCGGCAAGGACCAGCAGGTCACCTTCAACGCCCTGGAGATCTTCCACTGGGGACGCACCCTCGCGGGCTGTGTCTACGGCAACTCCAACCCCGCCGAGGACCTACCGGTGCTCGCCGGACACGTCCGGGCGGGCCGCCTCGACCTCGGCTCCCTGGTGACGGAACGGATCGCGCTGGACGGCATCCCGGCGGCGTTCGACAACATGCTGGCGGGCAAGGGCGGCAGGGCGCTGGTGGTGTTCTGACCGACGGCTGCCCGGAGCCCGCCCCAGGTGCTCCGGGCGGGCGCGTTCACGCGGAGTCCGCGGAGTCCGACGCCTTCCCGGGCTGCGGCCCCGGTGCCGTCACCGGGGCCCCGGCCGCCCGCGCGCGGGAGCGGGACACCGCCACGCCCGCCAGGCACAGCGCCCCTCCGGCGAGCGTGAACAGCCCCGGGATCTCGCCGAGCGCCAGCCACGACATCAGGACGACCAGGGCGGGGACCGCGTAGGTGGTCGCGCCCATCCGCGCGGCGGTCGTACGGGCGAGGGCGTAGGCCCAGGTGGTGAAGGCCAGGGCGGTCGGGAACACGCCCAGGTAGACCATGTTGAGGGTCGCCGAGGCGGGGGCGTCGGCCGCCTCCGACACCAACTCGCCGGCGAACGGAAGGCAGACGACGGCACCGGTGAAACAGCCGAACGCCGTCACCTGCAGCGGGGACGCCGAGCCCAGTGCCGGCTTCTGTGCGACGACTCCTCCGGCGTAGGCGATCGCCGCGAGCAGGCACAGGACCACGCCGAGCACCGAGGAGCCGCCGTCGTCCGACATCGACAGGCCCACCGTGACCGCGCCGGCGAAGGACACCGCCATTCCGGCCAGCAGACGGGGTGGCATCGGGTCCCCCAGCAGGCGCGCGCCGAGCAGGGCGATCAGGATCGGGCCGATGTTCACGACCAGGGCCGCGGTGCCCGCGTCCACCTGCTGCTCTCCCCAGTTCAGGACGACCATGTAGAAGCCGAACCAGAGGACGCCGGAGATCGCGATGCCGCGCCAGGCCGCTCGGGGAGGCCGCCCTTCCCGTCGTACGAGGCAGATCGCTCCCAGGGCCAGGGCGCCCGAGAGGAGCCGGCCGAGGGCCAGGGCGCCGGGGGAGTAGGCGTCGCCCGCGCTGCGGATCGAGACGAAGGCGGAGGCCCAGAGGACGACGGTGACGGTGGCTGCGCCGGCTGCGAGGAGTTCGGTGCGGCGGTGGTTCATCATGCTCCTGAGGTGAGGAAGGGAAGGGGGCGGAGGCTCGCGGATTTCGGACGGGTCGTCCCTGAAGGCCTCAGCGCAGCGTCTCCGCGTCGATGCTCAGGAGTTCCGTGAACGCCCGTTCTCCTGTCGCTGTCACCTTCACCGCTCGCTCCGAGCCGATGCGGACACACCAGCCCTCGTCCAGTGCGTGCCGGCAGAGAGCCGCTCCCGCCACCCCGGCCAGGTGCGGGCGGCGTTCCGTCCAGTCGAGGCAGGCCCGGGCCAGGGGGCGGCGGCCTGTGCGGTCCAGCGGGATGCCCACGTCCTCGAACCACGCCAGGCCCGCGTCCGTCAGACCGAACCCCGTGTCCTGGCGCAGGAGTCGACGTGACGTCAGCGCATCGGTCACCGCGATGCCCAGTCGCCCCGCCAGGTGGTCGTAACACGTGCGGCCCCGGGCCATCGCCGAGCCCGCGCTCGACTCCCGCAGGTTCCGCGGGCGTCGTGCCATGTCCGGGGCGACCTGTGCCGCGAGGCCCTCCACCAGGTGGGCCACCCCAGGGTCGGCCAGCCGCACGTACCGGTGGCGGCCCTGCCGCTCCTGTGACAGCAGCCCGCCCGCGACCAGCTTGCCCAGGTGCTCGCTCAGGGTGGACGCGGCCACGCCCGCGTGCCGGGCCAGCTCACCCGCGGTCCAGGCCCGGCCGTCGAGCAGGGCCAGGAGACAGGCGGCCCGGGTCTCGTCGGCGATCAGGGCGGCGAGCCTCGCCAGCTGGGGTGCCTGTCGGTCCTCTGTCATGCGTCCCAGCATGGGACAGGGACGCTTCGGCGCCCACCGAAATATGGCTACGCGGTGCGTCCGACCTGCTCGTACTGCTGTGCAAGACCGTCCAGCAGAGCCCTGAGTCCCGTCTCGAACGCCCGCTCGTCGATCTTCTCCTGCCGCTCGGCGAGGAGGTGGGCCTGGCCCAGGTGGGGATAGTCGGCCGGGTCGTACGCGCTCGCGTCGTCCACGAAGCCCCGCGCGAAGGAACCGAGCGCCGAGCCCATGATGAAGTACCGCATCAGCGCGCCGATGGAGGTGGCCTGCGCCGGTGGCCAGCCCGCGTCGACCATCGCGCCGTAGACCGCGTCGGCGAGGCGCAGCCCCGCGGGGCGGCGGCCGGGGCCCTGGGCCAGGACCGGGACGATGTGGGGGTGGTCGCGCAGGGCGGTGCGGTAGGAGAGCGCCCAGTCGTGCAGGGCGGTCCGCCATTCCCGGCCGTCCTCGAACATCGACAGGTCGACCTGCGCGCTCACCGAGTCGGCGACCGCCTCCAGGATCTCGTCCTTCGTCCGGAAGTGGTTGTAGAGGGACGGGCCGCTGACCCCGAGTTCCGCCGCGAGCCGGCGCGTGGACAGGGCCGCGAGGCCCTCCGCGTCCACGAGCGCGCGTGCCGTCTCGACGATCCGGTCGGTGCTCAGGAGGGGCTTGCGCGGTCGGGCCATGGCGCACATAGTAGGGCTGCGGAATGGAAACTAGCAGTGCTAATTTAAAGGCACCGCTCTCAAGTGAGGTGAACTCGTGGTCGACCTGGGGTTGAGTGAGGAGCAGGCAGCCGTCCGGCGGCTGGCACGGGAGTTCGTGGACCGTGAGATCGCCCCCCACGTCATCGCCTGGGACCGCGCCGAGGAGGTGGACCGGTCCATCGTCAGGAAGCTCGGCGAGGTCGGCTTCCTCGGGCTGACGATCGACGAGGAGTACGGCGGCTCGGGCGGCGATCATCTCTCGTACTGCCTGGTCACCGAGGAGCTGGGGCGGGGTGACTCGTCCGTGCGCGGGATCGTGTCCGTCTCCCTGGGGCTCGTCGCCAAGACGGTCGCCGCGTGGGGGACCGAGGAGCAGAAGCGGCGCTGGCTGCCCGGGCTCACCTCGGGCGCGTACGTCGGCTGCTTCGGTCTCACCGAGCCCGGCACCGGCTCCGACGCGGGCAACCTGACCACGAGGGCGGTGCGTGACGGTGACGACTACGTCATCGACGGCACCAAGATGTTCATCACGAACGGCAGTTGGGCCGACGTGGTGCTGCTGTTCGCCCGCTCGACGGACGCTCCCGGCCACAAGGGTGTCTCCGCCTTCCTCGTGCCGACGGACACCCCGGGTCTGACCCGTCGGACCATCCACGGCAAGCTCGGGCTGCGCGGACAGGCGACCGCCGAGCTGGTCCTGGAGGGTGTGCGCGTGCCCGCCTCCGCGATGGTCGGCGAGGAGGGGAAGGGGTTCTCCGTCGCCATGTCCGCGCTGGCCAAGGGGCGGATGTCGGTGGCGGCGGGGTGTGTCGGCATAGCCCAGGCCGCCCTGGACGCGGCTCTGCGGTACGCCGGCGAGCGCGAGCAGTTCGGCAAGCCGATCGCGGGGCACCAGCTGGTCCAGGAGCTGATCAGCGACATCGCCGTCGACGTGGACGCGGCGCGGCTGCTGACCTGGCGGGTGGCCGACCTGATCGACCGCGGGGAGCCCTTCGCCGTCGCGTCCTCCAAGGCCAAGCTCTTCGCCTCGGAGGCCGCGGTGCGCGCCGCGAACAACGCGTTGCAGGTGTTCGGCGGCTACGGCTACATCGACGAGTACCCGGCGGGCAAACTGCTGCGCGACGCTCGGGTGATGACGCTCTACGAGGGCACGAGCCAGATCCAGAAGCTGGTGATCGGGCGGGCGTTGACGGGGGTCTCGGCGTTCTGAGTACCGTCTGAGTACCCGGGCGGATGTGGCCGGGGTCCGGACGCCCGAGACTCTGGCCATGAGCGATACACAGGTCAAGCAGCAGAACACGGCCGCCTTCTACGGTCAGGCCGTCGCCTCCTTCGCCGTGGCCATGGCCGCCACGGCCGTCGGCATCTTCCGCCTGAACGCCGACGCCTGGGTGCGGGGCTTCCTGGCGATCGCCGTCCTGTACCTCGTCACCTCCGCCTTCACCCTGGCCAAGGTCATCCGCGACCGCCAGGAGGCGGGCCAGATCGTCAGCCGGGTCGACCAGGCCCGCCTGGAGAAACTACTCGCCGAACACGACCCCTTCGAGAAGCTCTGACGGGGATCACCAAGGGGCCCTGGCCTGCGGCCGGCGCCTGGGGAGCTGCCCCGGGAGCTTCTCTGTCGAGCCCGGCCCGGGCGCCGGGGCCGACCGGAGCCGTTCCGCCGACGGCCGCCTCGAGCCGTCCGCCCGGGGCCTTCCCCGATCCGATCCGCCCGGCGCCGGGGGGTGTCCCGAGCTGTTCCCGCCGAGGGCCGCCCCGGCTCGTTCCGTCCGATGGCCGCCCCGAGCCGCTCCCCCGGGTCCCAGCCCGAGCAGCCCCCACCTCGCCGCCCTTTCCCACCGCTCAGCCCGAGCCCACGCCCGCTCCGTCCCCCCGCTCACACCCCCTTGAGCGGGCAGGCTAAGCGCTCGCTCAGGTTCGGCGGTATGGTGGGGGTTCTGACAGTGGAGAGGGGCGTGCGATGAGTACGGCGGAGGAGACGGCCGACGGCGAGACGTCGGCGTGGGGCGAGGTCACGCCCGACGCGGCGCGGCGGCTGCTCGTCGCCGCGGTGGAGGCATTCGCCGAGCGCGGCTATCACGCCACCACGACCCGGGACATCGCGGGCCGGGCCGGGATGAGCCCCGCCGCGCTCTACATCCACTACAAGACCAAGGAAGAGCTGCTGCACCGCATCAGCCGGATCGGTCACGCGAAGGCGCTGGAGATCCTCCGGGTCGCGGCCAGCCGCGAGGGCACCGCGACCGAGCGGCTCGCGGACGCCGTGAGCTCCTTCGTACGCTGGCACGCTGGCGGCCGTACCACCGCCCGGGTCGTCCAGTACGAACTGGACTCCCTCGGCCCCGACGCCCGCGCCGAGATCCTCGACCTGCGCCGCCAGTGCGACGCCGAGATCCGCGGGATCATCGAGGACGGCGTGGCCTCCGGCGAGTTCGACGTGCTCGACGTGAAGGGCACCACCCTCGCCGTCATGTCGCTCTGCGTCGACGTGGCCCGCTGGTTCAACCTCGACGGCCCCTGGACGCCCGACGAGGTCGGCGCGCTCGACGCCGACCTCGTGCTGCGGATGGTGGGCGTGGCGAAGTAGCCGCCTACAGGTAGTACCGGGACACCGACTCCGCCACGCACACCGGCTTGTCGCCGCCCTCGCGCTCCACGCTGAAGGCGACGGTGACCTGGACGCCGCCCGCCACATCGTCGACGCCGGTGATCCTCGCGGTGGCGCGCAGACGGGAGCCCACGGGCACCGGCGCGGGGAAACGCACCTTGTTCGTCCCGTAGTTGACGCCCATCTTCACGCCCTCGACCTTGATCAGCTGCGGTCCGAACAGCGGCAGCAGGGACAGGGTGAGATAGCCGTGCGCGATGGTGGTGCCGAAGGGGCCCGCGGCGGCCTTCTCCGGGTCGACGTGGATCCACTGGTGGTCGCCGGTGGCGTCCGCGAACAGATCGACGCGCTTCTGGTCGACCTCCAGCCAGTCCGTGTACCCCAGCTGCTCGCCCACCGCCCCCTTCAGGTCGTCCGCGCCCGTGAAGATCCTCGGCTCTGCCATGTCCCGGCCTCCTCGCCACACAATGTCTAAGCGACTGCTTAGCATGGTCGGCCGGGGAGCCCCTGTCAACGGACCGCGAGAGTGACGGCATGGGTAGGGTTCGAGGGGTGCCCCAGATTCCCGAGAAGATCCATGAACTCACGGTCGGCCAGCTCGCCGCCCGCAGTGGCGCCGCGGTCTCCGCCCTGCACTTCTACGAGTCCAAGGGCTTGATCAGCAGTCGCCGCACCACGGGCAACCAGCGCCGCTACTCCCGTGACGCGCTGCGCCGGGTCGCGTTCATCCGGGCCGCCCAACGCGTCGGCATCCCCCTGGCCACGATCCGTGACGCCCTGTCCGAACTCCCCGAGGAGCGCACCCCCACCCGCGAGGACTGGGCCCGCCTGTCCGAGGCCTGGCGCTCCGAACTCGACGAGCGCATCAAGCAGTTGAACCGCCTCCGCGACCACCTCACCGACTGCATCGGCTGCGGCTGCCTCTCCCTCGACACATGTGTCCTGTCCAACCCGGACGACGTGTTCGGCGACCGGCTGACGGGGTCACGGCTGCTCGCGGAGCCGGTTGCGGTCCGGCCCGAGGACGGGCGCTCGGAGCCGGAACGGCAGCACGCGGCGGGCAAGTGCCGTTGAGTCGTACCGGCCGTGGGTCGTCTCTCCCCGGAACCCGGCGCAGTCAAAAGTGCCCGGTGCCGCATCGCCGCGCCTGGTAGCGTCGCGATCTTCGGTCGGCGTCGACGCCGGGCCCGGAGTCCTGACGGGACCAACTCCCATGACATCTACGGCCCTTGACGCGGCCCTCGCCGACATCGACACCGTCTTCAACGGCTTCGCCAGTCCCACCGAGACCGGCTGCGAGCTGTGTTACCTCCCCGAGGAGACGGCATATCTGCGTACGCCGTACACGCGGGTGCCCGCCGATCTGGTCCGTCGGTTCGTCTTCGAGAGCCCCGGTCACTTCGAGGATCACGCGGCGGTGATGCGCCGCCTCCTGCCGCAGACCGCGCACGCCATGGCCGACGGCAGCCTGGACGACGTCGGCTGGGGGGCGCACGGCCTGAGCCGGGTGGACTGGCGGGCCTGGCCGCCCGAGCAGGCGGCGGCCGTCGAGGCGTTCGTGCACGCCTGGTGGGACGACACGCTCACGACACCCGAGCCGCCGTATCCCGTCCCCGACGTGTTCGAGACCTGTGGCGCGATCCTGGACGACCTGGTCCCGCTCCTCGACCGCCTGCGGGCACGGCCCGCCGCCGAGGCGCACGTCGTCAGCTGCGCGAAGACCTGGACGTACGACCTGATCACCGACGACTCGCCGTTCAGCTGGTGGTATCACGGCGACGACGACTCCCTCGTGGCCACGCTCCAGTCCTGGCTGGCAGCCCACGCACCCGCCCGCCTCCGCGCCCAGGGCGAGCCCGACCTGGCGATCCGCGCCGAACTCCTCGCCCTGCCCTACGACGAGCGCTGGGCGCACCCGTACTGGACCAGCCCCTCGGCCACCAACTGAGCGTTGGACAGGGCCCGTCGGCCGTCCGGCAGGACCAGCGTGTCCTCCAGGCCCACCCGGGTCGCCAGGCCGAGGCGGCCCGCCAGCCGCAGTACCGGCCAGGCGCCGGCGTCCTCGCCGTGCAGCAGCACCGGGCGGCCGTGGGCCGTGCCCAGCTCGCCGAGGAGCGTGCGCGCGGACGCCTCCGCCGCCTGCGTGTCCGTCACCTCCGCGAGGACGCGCAGCACCTTCGGTCCGAGCGGAGACACCGCGAACCGGGCCGCCGCGTCGGTGCCCGACCAGATGCCCGCCTCCACCCCGACCCCCAGGTCGACCAAGGCCTCGGCCAGCGCCTCGGCACCCGGCTCGTGCCAGTTCACCGAGGCGTGGTCGGGCAGCACGGTCCAGGCCCGGACACGGGCGAGCCGGGCCGCCGGGTCCGGTTCCGCCCAGGCACCGGTCGTCACACCGACCGGGACCGACACCCGCGCACGGATCGCCTCAAGCGTCGCCGCGACCACCCGCGGCGACAGACTGTCCTGCCCGCAAGGCGACTTGGGGTGGACATGGATGTCCGTGGCGCCCGCCGCGACGGCCTCGGCCGCCGCCTGCGCCATGGACTCGGGAGTGAGCGGCACCGCCGCTCCGTCGGCGGCCCCGCGCGGGCCGTTGAGACACACCTGCACCATTCCTCGATGGTGCCAGGCGGCACCGACGGTTCAACACCGTCAAAACAGGGGGTGCGGCATCCCCGGCGCACCCCCGGTGCGCCCACACGCTCTAGGCCGACATCAGCAACCGTCCGCGCCTGGCGTCCGCCAGGGCCTCGGGTGTGAGCACGGGCCGCGGCACCAGGATTCCGCAGTCCACGCAGACCGGGCCGGTCGAGGGTTCATGGTCCAGTTCGTACTTCCAGACGAGCCGCTCCCCGTCGCACACCGGACACACCGCGCCCGGCTCGCGCTCCAACGCGGAGATCAGCCTGCGCAGCACCTCGGCCAGCGAATCATCGGGGTGCACCCGGGGGTCGTCGCACCATGCGACGCCGAATCCGCCCCAGGTCAGCCGGTGCCAGTCGTCCACACTGCCCGGCCTGCGCAACCCGTCGTGCTTCTCCTTCTTGCGCCGCTCGGCGAACTCGACCTCGTAGGCCAGCCAGACCGAACGGGCCTCCTCCAGCTCCTCCAGTGCGGCCACGAGCCGCGCCGGATCGGGGGAGCGGTCCTCGGGACCGAATCCCGCCCGGGAGCACAAGTGGTCCCAGGTCGCCCTGTGTCCGTAAGGAGCGAACCGCTCAAGGCACTTGCGCAGCGAGTAGCGCCGAAGCGCCAGATCGCACCGCGGATCCCGCACCTGTCTCGCCAGACTCCGGAAACCGGCCATCGCCCTGCACCTCCGTCACACCTGCACCTGTACTTCGGTCACTTCGGCGTTGTCGCCGTGCGGACTTCGCGCGACGTTGCCGAATAGACGTATCGACAAGCGATTTGGCTCCATCCGATTTCCGATGCCCCCCATAAGCTCGAGAACCCCTGCCAAAACTTGACGCATGTTCATCTTCAATCTCGGGGATACCGGCGGTAACGTCCGGCCACACCCCCCGTCGGTTGGAGCTGCCATGCCTCGGCGCACCTCACGCACCGCACTCGACAGACTGAGAACTCCCGGCAGACTCACCGGGTTCCTGAAGTCCGCATCCATATGCGTCCTGATTGCCGGTCTTTTGTCCCCGCTTGCTCAGACGGCGTCGGCCGCCGAGGCCACGGCGGCCAACGACTACTGCGGCGGCCAGTGTTCCGACATCCTGCCGCCCGGCGAGAACGGCAACGCGACCCTCGCACAGGTCCTCCTCAACCAGGCCTTCGGCACCCAGCCCGACCACGCCGAGGACCAGCTCGGCCCCTACGCCAACCTGGCCAAGGGTTACTCCGGGCTCACCAACTCCACGATCAACACCTTCTTCAACGACGCGTCCTTCGGGGTCCCGTCCGACCAAGTCGCCTCCACTCTGAGTCCCGCCGGCCGCACCGACGTGACGATCGTCCGTGACAAGAAGACGGGCGTGCCGCACATCACCGGTACCACCAGATACGGCACCGAGTTCGGCGCGGGCTATGCGGCCGCCCAGGACCGGCTGTGGCTCATGGACGTCTTCCGGCACGTCGGTCGCGGCCAGCTCACCGCCTTCGCGGGCGGCGCCGCCTCCAACCAGGGCCTGGAGCAGCAGTTCTGGCGCAACGCGCCCTACAGCGAGGCCGATCTCCAGGCGCAGATCGACAATGCGGTCGCGACCAACGGGGCGCGCGGCCAACAGGCCCTCGCCGACGCCAACGCCTATCTCGCCGGCATCAACTCCTACATCGACGCCTCCGACAGCGGCCGCTACTTCCCCGGCGAGTACGTCCTGACCGGCCACAAGGACTCCGTCACCAACGCCGGCACCATCGACCACTTCAAGATCACCGACCTGGTCGCGCTGGCCTCCGTCATCGGCTCCCTGTTCGGCTCGGGAGGCGGCGGCGAGGTCAACAACGCGATCTCGCTGCTGGCCGCCCAGCAGCAGTACGGCGTGACGAAGGGCACCCAGGTCTGGGAGTCCTTCCGCGAACGCAACGACCCCGAGGCCGCCCTCACCGTCCACAACGGCGAGAGCTTCCCGTACGCCGCCAAGCCCGCGAACCCGCAGGGCCAGGCGCTGCCCGACGCCGGCTCGGTGAGCACCGAACCCCTGGTCTACGACCCCACGGGCACCGGCGCCGACCAGAGCGCGAGCGCGGCCTCCGCCACGGCGACCGCGAACGCCCTCAGCTCGGCCAGGCGCGGCATGTCCAACGCCCTCGTCGTCAGCGGGAAGTACACCGCCAGCGGCCACCCGGTCGCCGTCTTCGGGCCGCAGACCGGATACTTCGCACCCCAGCTCCTCATGCTCCAGGAGATCCAGGGCCCGGGCATCAGCGCCCGCGGCGCCTCCTTCGCGGGCCTGAGCATGTACGTCGAACTCGGCCGCGGCCAGGACTACTCGTGGTCCGCCACGACCTCCGGCCAGGACATCATCGACACCTACGCCGTCGAACTGTGCCAGGACGACTACCACTACCTGTACCACGGCACCTGCACGGCCATGGACAAGATCGAGCAGAAGAACTCCTGGGCCCCGACCACGGCCGACGGCACCGCCGCGGGGTCGTACACCATGAGGGTCTGGCGCACGAAGTACGGCCCTGTCGAATACCGGGCGACCGTCGGCGGCAAGAAGGTCGCCTACACCACCCTGCGCTCCTCCTACCTGCACGAGGCCGACTCGATCATCGGCTTCCAGATGCTGAACGACCCGGACTACGTCAAGAGCCCGCAGACCTTCCAGAGCGCGGCGCAGCACATCAACTACACCTTCAACTGGTTCTACGCCGACTCCACGCACACCGCGTACTACAACAGCGGCAACAACCCGGTGCGCGCGTCCGGCGTCGACGCCGAGTTCCCGGTGTGGGCGCAGCCGGCGTACGAGTGGAAGAACTGGAACCCGACGACTAACACCGCCGACTACACGCCGGCTTCCGCGCACCCCAACTCGGTCGACCAGGACTACTACATCTCCTGGAACAACAAGCAGGCGCTCGACTACGCGACGGCCTCCTGGGGCGACGGGTCCGTGCACCGCGGCAATCTGCTGGAGGACCGGGTCAAGAAGCTGGTCGCAGCTGGCGGGGTCACCCGGGCCTCGCTGGTGAAGGCCATGGCGGACGCGTCCCTCGCCGACCTGCGCGCCGAGGACGTCCTCCCGGACCTGCTCAAGGTGATCAACAGCTCGACGGTCACCGACTCCACGGCCGCGGCCGCGGTGACCAAGCTCCAGGCGTGGCTGACGGCGGGCGGCAAGCGCACCGAGACATCGGCGGGTTCGAAGAAGTACGCCGACACCGACGCGATCCGCATCCTGGACGCGTGGTGGCCGCTGCTGGCCAAGGGCATCTTCGAACCGGGCCTCGGCACCGGCCTGTACACCGCCTTCCAGGCCAACCTGCCCGTCGACGAGTCCCCGTCGGCCGCGCACGGCCCCACCGGCGCCCACGCGGGCAGCTCCTTCCAGTACGGCTGGTGGAGCTACGTCGACAAGGACGTCCGCACGGTGCTCGGTGAGAGCGTGCGGGGACCGCTGGCGGACAAGTACTGCGGCGGCGGCAGTCTCGGCGCCTGCCGGGACATCCTGATCAGCACCCTGAAGACCGCGTCCGGCAAGACCGCGGCCCAGGTCTACCCCGGCGACGACCTGTGCTCGGCGGGCGACCAGTGGTGCGCCGACTCGATCGTGCAGCGCACCCTGGGCGGCATCAAGCACTCCAACATCAGCTGGCAGAACCGTCCGACCTTCCAGCAGGTGGTGGAGTTCACCTCGCACCGGTAGAAGTACCGCTGGTGGTAAGGCAGCTGGCGGCGGGTCAGTGGATACGGCCCGCCGCCAGCACCAGTCGGGCCAGCTCGCGGTGGCAGATGTCGTTGTGGGCGCCCGAGGGCGGTCCGCCGCGTCTGACGACGGCCGCCGCGTCGACGTTCACGCAGCCCTTCGCGGGCAGCTGCCGCAGCGCGTCGGCGAGTTCGACGGACGACGTGCCCGGCACCGCCTGCACCCCGTCGTGGCCCATCGCCCCCCACTTGGCGCCCAGTGTCCGGCCGAGGTCGAAGGCCGCGACGCCCTCGGCGTCACCCGCCATCCGTGAGGCCAGCGGATACAGGGTGCCGAGCGCCGAGTCATGGCTGGAGAAACAGCACACGAGTGGCCCGTCGACGCGGTTCTGCTGCCCCTGGAGCACGCCTCCCGCCCGCGGGTCGTGCGGCAGCCGGGCCGTGAACGCGTAGTGGGAGAAGGCCCCTTGGAGCAGGGTGACGGACTTGACCGTCCGCACCCCCTCCGGCAGCCCGCGCAGCGCGAACGACACCAGCCGCCCGCCGAAGCTGTGTCCCACGAGATGCACCCGCACCCCGGGCGCCGCCTTCGCGAGCTGCCCGATCACCGGCCCCAGACCACGCTCACCGACCGTGCCCGCCCGCCGCTTCATCGCATAGTACGTCCCCTGCCGCAGCAGTTCGTGCGCCCCGTCCCACGGGTTGGGAACCGTGAACTCCTCTGCCCCGTCGGGTGATTCGAGACCGGCGAGGGCCTGCGCCAACTCCTCGCACACGGCCGCCGCGGACCCGGCGAGGATCTCCGGCTCGTCCTGCGGCACACCCTCCGCCAGCGTGTCCGCCGCGAACAAGGCCTGCGGCCCCGGCGGCACGACCTCCACCAGTATCCGCACCAGCCGCCCGAACTCCTCCAACTCGGCGTTCTCACCCGGCTGCTGGTCCAGCAGCCGGGCCAACTGGTCGATCACCGTGGCCCGGCCCGGAAAGGTCTCGAGGAGCGCGTGCCGGGTGTCCTTGTCGAGCACCGGACGCGGCGGCATCTCGGCGGCCACCGCCCGCGGGAAGTCCGGGATCGGCTCGTCCGAAAACCGCATCGACGGCCATACGACCCCCACGTACCCGAGCCGCGCGGCCGGCGCTAGCTCCGGGAACGGCTCGAAGAAGCGGCTGTAGAGCCGGGTCGCCCCCGAACGGTCACTGTTCCAGCCGTGCGAGAAGACGATCAGGTCCCTGACGCCCCGGCCCACCACCTCAGCGAGCAGCCGGTCCCGCCGGCCGGTGTCCGGGTCGCCGTCCGCGTCGAACGTCAGCTCCCAGTACGGCGTCACACTCATCGCCGGATCCGCCATCACCGACCACCTCGTCCCCGTAGTGGTGCGCATCGTCCTGCTGCGGGGCGAAGTTGGCCATACTCCACGGCTCATCCGTAGAGGAGGTAGTTCCTTCGAATCCGCCGGAAAGCGCTCAGCTCCTCCCGCCAGCCCGCCACCACCTCTTCGGTGTCCGCGCCGGCGTCGATCATCGTGCGGACCCGGGTGGAACCGGTGAGCTTGTCGATCCAGTTGTCCGGGCGCCAAGCGAACCCGGACCAGGTCCTCTTGGCGGTCACGAGCAGCGCGATACCGGTGCGGACGGGGTCGTACGCAGGCCTGTCGTGGACGTGGATCTGCACCCCGCCGACGGTCTTTCCCTGGAACTTGGAGAAGGTCGGAGCGAAGTAGGCCTCCCTGAAGTGCACGCCCGGCAGGCCGAGTTCGTTCGCGGCGGCGGCCCAGCGGCCGTCCAGGCCCTCCGCGCCCAGCAGTTCGAAGGGGCGGGTGGTGCCGCGGCCTTCCGAGAGGTTCGTGCCCTCGAAGAGACAGGTGCCGGAGTACACCAGAGCCGTGTCGGGGGTCGGCATGTTCGGGCTCGGGGGGACCCAGGGCAGGTCCCAGGCGTCGTAGAACTCCGAGCGCCTCCAGCCCGTCATCAGGACCGTGTCCAGGGGGACGGGAGCGGGAAGGAACTCGCCGTTGAAGAGACGGGCCAGTTCGGCGACGGTCATGCCGTGCGCCTGGGAGATGGGCTGCCTGCCCACGAAGGTCGCGAACTCCCTGTGCAGGACCGGGCCCAGGGCCGCGCGGCCGGTGACCGGGTTCGGGCGGTCCAGGACGACGCACCGCTTCCCTGCGAGCTGGGCCGCCTCCATGCAGTCGTACAGGGTCCAGATGTACGTGTAGAAGCGTGCGCCGACGTCCTGGATGTCGAAGACGATCGTGTCCGCGCCGGAGGCGGTGAAGATGTCGGCGAGGGGCCGGCCGCTCTTCAGGTACGTGTCGTAGACGGGCAGGCCGGTCGCGGGATCGTCGTAGCGGCCCTCGGAGCCGCCGGCCTGGGCGGTGCCCCGGAAGCCGTGTTCGGGTCCGAAGACGGCGGTGAGGTTCACCCTCCCGTCGGCGTGCATCACGTCGACGATGTGCTGGACGTCCCGGGTGACGCCGGTGGGGTTGGTGACGATGCCAATACGCTGGCCGCGGAGCTGTTCGTAGCCGGATGCGGCGAGGTTCTCGAAGCCGGTTCGCCTGCGGCTGGGCTGGGCGGCGTGAGTGGGTGGAGCGGAGGTGAGTGAGGCTGCTGCCGTTGTCGCTGCGAGGAGAGCTCGTCTGGATAGGCGCATGGGGTGCACGGTAGGCGCTGCCGCGGGTTGTGGGGAGGTTCCGCTCACCCTTTCCTTCAACATACCGACCGGTTAGTCTGGCCGTGCAGTCGAGCCGCAGTCGAAGGAGACCGATGGTGGAAGCCCTGCAGGGTGCCGGAGTGGTTGTGACCGGAGCGGGAGGTGGCATCGGGGCCGCGCTGGCCCGCCGGTTTGCCGCCGAAGGGGCCCGGGTCGTCGTCAACGACCTCGATGCCGGCCGCGCGAAGGCCGTGGCTGAGGAGATCGGGGGCATCGCCGTCGCCGGGGACGCCTCCGCCGTCGTCTCCGACGCCCTGGACGCGCTCGGCGGCACCGTGGACGTCTACTGCGCCAACGCCGGTGTCGCCTTCGCGGGCGGGAACGCCGACCAGCCGCTCGACGAGACCGGCTGGGCCGCCTCCTGGGACGTCAACGTCATGGCCCACGTCCGGGCCGCCCACGCACTGCTTCCCGGGTGGCTGGAGCGGGGGAGCGGGCGGTTCGTGTCGACCGTTTCCGCCGCCGGGCTGCTGACCATGATCGGAGCCGCTCCCTACGCCGTCACCAAGCACGGGGCGTACGCCTTCGCCGAGTACCTGTCGCTGACGTACCGGCACCGCGGGATCAAGGTCCACGCGATCTGTCCGCAGGGTGTGCGCACCGACATGCTCGCCGCCACCGGCACCGCGGGTGACCTGGTGCTCAGGCCGACCGCCGTCGAGCCGGAGGACGTGGCCGAGGCCCTGTTCCGGGGGATCGAGGAGGACCGGTTCCTGATCCTGCCGCATCCGGAGGCCGCCGAGTACTACCAGGCACGGGCCGCCGACCCCGATCGCTGGCTGGACGGCATGAACCACCTCCAGCGCAAGTGGGAGGAGACCCGATGAGCGAGTCCCGTTACGCCGCCAAGCCCTGGCTGGGTCTGCTCAGTGCGGCCCAGCGCGGGCCGATCGAACCCGACGACTCGCTGGTGCACGCCCTGCGGCGGGCCGTCGTCGAGGCGCCCGAGCGGCCCTTCCTCGCCTACTTCGACGGGCGGCTCGGCTACCGCGAGGTCGACGAGCTCAGCGACTCCGTCGCCGGGCACCTCGCCGCGCGCGGTCTTCAGCGCGGGGACCGGGTGGCGATCCTGCTCCAGAACTCGCCCCTGTTCGTGCTCGCGCTGCTCGGTGCCTGGAAGGCGGGCGCGGTCGTCGTGCCCGTCAACCCCATGTACAAGTCGGGGGAGGTCGGCCATGTCCTGCGGGACGGCGAGGTGGCCGCGCTGATCTGCTCCGACCGGGCCTGGGAGTCGTATCTGCGCGAGACGGCGGCCGGCTCGCCGGTGCGGATCGTGCTCACCGGGTGCGAGCTGGACTTCCAGACCCGCGGGGACGCGCGCGTGCTCACCTTCGAGCGGCTGCCGCAGGCCGAGGACGCCGACGACCTGGTCGCCGTCGCGCGGGCCGGGCACAAGGCGCCCGACGGACAGGACGTCACGCCCTCCGACATCGCGCTGATCAGCTACACCTCCGGCACCAGCGGCACCCCCAAGGGCGCCACCAACACGCACGGCAACATCATGTACAACGCCGAACGGCAGCGCACCGGGCTCGGCTTGCCAGAGGCGCCCGTCTACTTCGCGCTGGCGCCCCTGTTCCACATCACCGGGATGGTCTGCCAGCTCGGGGCGTGTCTGAACAGCGTGGGCACGCTCGTGCTGGCGTACCGCTTCGAGGCGGGTGTGGTCCTGGACGCCTTCGCCGAGCACCGGCCGCACTACACGGTCGGCCCGTCGACCGCGTTCATGGCCCTGGCCGCACACCCGGACGTCACCCCCGAGCACTTCTCCTCGTTCGTCAACATCTCGTCGGGCGGAGCCCCGCTGCCGCCCGCCCTGGTGGAGAAGTTCCGGGCCGGCTTCGGGCCGTACATCCGCAACGGCTACGGGCTGACCGAGTGCTCCGCGCCCTGCGCGTCCGTGCCGCCGGAGCGGGAGGCGCCCGTCGACCCGGTGTCCGGGACGCTCGCCGTGGGCGTGCCGGGGCCCGAGACGGTCGTACGGATCGTCGACGAGAGCGGCGCCGAGGTGCCCTTCGGCGAGCAGGGCGAGATCGTCGTGCGCGGCCCGCAGGTGGTGCCCGGGTACTGGCGGCGGCCGGAGGCGACCGCCGAGACCTTCCCGGACGGCGAACTGCGCACGGGTGACATCGGGTTCATGGACCCCGAGGGCTGGCTGTACGTCGTCGACCGCAAGAAGGACATGATCAACGCGTCCGGCTTCAAGGTGTGGCCGCGCGAGGTCGAGGACGTGCTGTACACGCACCCCGCGGTGCGTGAGGCGGCCGTCGTCGGCGTGCCCGACGGGTACCGCGGGGAGACCGTCAAGGCGTACATCAGCCTCCGTCCGGGTGCCGAAACCGACCCCGGTGCGCTCGCCGCGTACTGCAAGGAGAGACTGGCCGCCTACAAATACCCGCGGCAGGTGGAGATCCTGCCCGACTTGCCGAAGACGGCCAGTGGGAAGATCCTCCGTCGGGAACTGCGTTCCCGACCGCACAACGGCGAATGACCTCTTGAAAGGCAGGTGGCGGCACAGTGCCCAGGACGACGGACGGAGACGGTACGCCCGTCCCGCAGCGGCTGCTGGCCGCCGCCACCCGGCTCTTCGCCGAGCAGGGCTACGACCGCACGTCCGTGCAGGAGATCGTCGAGGCGGCCGGCGTCACCAAGGGGGCGCTGTACCACTACTTCGGCTCCAAGGACGACCTCCTGCACGAGGTGTACGCGCGTGTGCTGCGCGTCCAGCAGGAGCGCCTGGACGTGCTCGCGAACGCCGACGAGCCGATCGAGAAGCGGCTGCGGGCCGCCGCCGCGGACGTCGTGGTCACCACGATCGAGAACCTCGACGACGCGATGATCTTCTTCCGCTCGATGCACCACCTGAGCCCGGAGAAGAACAAGCAGGTACGCGCCGAGCGGCGGAAGTACCACGAGCGCTTCCGGGCGCTCGTCGAGGAGGGCCAGGAAGCGGGCGTCTTCTCGAAGGCGACCCCGGCCGATCTCGTCGTGGACTACCACTTCGGGTCCGTCCACCACCTGTCGACCTGGTACCGCCCGGACGGCCCGATGGGCCCGCAGGAGGTCGCCGACCACCTGGCCGACCTCCTCCTGCGGGCCCTGCGGCCGTAGAGCGCCTCCTAGAGGTACTTCTTCAGCTCCCGCCGGGCCAGCGAACGCTGGTGCACCTCGTCCGGGCCGTCCGCGATCATCAGGGTGCGGGCGCCGGCGTACAGCTCGGCCAGCGGGAAGTCCTGGCTGACTCCGCCCGCGCCGTGCAGCTGGATGGCCCGGTCGATGATGTCGACGACCGCGCGGGGCGTGGCGATCTTGATGGACTGGATCTCGGCGTGGGCGCCCCGGTTGCCGACCGTGTCCATCAACCAGGCCGTCTTCAGGACCAGCAGCCGCAGCTGCTCGACGGTCACGCGCGCGTCGGCGATCCAGTTGTGGACCACGCCCTGCTGGGCGAGGGCCTTGCCGAAGGCGTTGCGGGAGACCGCGCGGCGGCACATCAGCTCGATCGCCCGCTCGGCCATGCCGATCAGCCGCATGCAGTGGTGGATCCGGCCCGGGCCGAGGCGGGCCTGGGCGATGGCGAAGCCGCCGCCCTCCTCGCCGATCAGGTTCGAGGCCGGTACGCGCGCGTGGTCGAAGACCACCTCGGCGTGGCCGCCGTGGTAGTGGTCCTCGTAGCCGAAGACCTGCATCGCCCGCTTGATCGTGACGCCGGGGGTGTCCCGGGGGACGAGGACCATCGACTGCTGGCGGCGGATGTCCTCGCCGTCCGGGTCGGTCTTGCCCATCACGATGAAGATCTTGCAGTCCGGGTTCATCGCCCCGGAGATGTACCACTTGCGGCCGGTGATGACGTACTCGTCGCCGTCCCGCTCGATGAGCGTGGTGATGTTGGTGGCGTCGGACGAGGCCACGTCGGGCTCGGTCATCGCGAACGCCGAGCGGATCTCACCGGCCAGCAGCGGCTCCAGCCACTGCTTCTTCTGCTGCTCGTCGCCGAACTGGCTCAGCACCTCCATGTTCCCGGTGTCGGGCGCCGCGCAGTTCAGCGCGGTGGGCGCGAGCTGCGGGGAGCGGCCGGTGATCTCGGCGAGCGGGGCGTACTGGAGGTTGGTGAGGCCGGCGCCGTACTCGGCGTCGGGCAGGAAGAGGTTCCACAGGCCCTGGCGACGGGCCTCGGCCTTCAGCTCCTCCACCACGGCGGGGGTGTCCCACGGCGAGGCCAGCAGGGCGCGCTGCTCCTCCGCGACGGCCTCGGCGGGGTAGACGTACTCGTCCATGAAGGCGAGCAGCTTGGCGCGCAGCTCCTCGGTGCGCGCGTCGAACGCGAAGTCCATGCGGATCAGCCTTCCTGGATGCCGTCGTGAAGCGTGGTCAGACCGTGCTGGATGAAGACCGGGACGAGATCGCCGATGCGGTCGAAACCGCGGCCGACCGTCTGGCCCTGGGTGTAGCGGTAGTGGATGCCCTCAAGGATCACGGCGAGCTTGAACCAGGCGAACGCCGTGTACCAGGACACCGCCGAGACGTCCCGCCCGGAGCGCTCGGCGTACCGCGCGACCAGTTCGGCCGGATCCGGGTGGCCCGGGGCCTGGGCGGTCGTGGAGACCGGGGAGTCGGGCATGCCCAGCGGCAGGCTGTACATCACCAGCAGCCCGAGGTCGGTGAGCGGGTCGCCGAGGGTGGACATCTCCCAGTCGAGGATCGCCTTGATGCGGTCGTCGTCGCCCATCAGGACGTTGTCGAGCCGGTAGTCGCCGTGCACGACCGTGGCCGCGGGGGAGTTCGGCAGGCGGCGGCCCAGTGTCGCGTGCAGCTCGTCGATGCCGGCGAGGTCGCGGTTGCGGGAGGCGTCCAGCTGCTTGCCCCAGCGGCGCAGCTGGCGGTCCAGGAAGCCCTCGGGGCGCCCGAAGTCCGCGAGCCCGACCTCCGCCGGATCCACCGCGTGCAGCTCGACGAGGGTGTCGACGAGGGACAGCACGGCATCGCGGGTGCGCTCGGGCCCGAGGGGGGCGAGCTGGTCGGCGGTGCGGTACGGGGTGCCCTCGACGAACTCCATGACGTAGAAGGGCGCTCCGAGCACCTCCTCGTCCTCGCACAGCAGGACGGTGTTCGGCACCGGCACGTCCGTGGGGTGCAGGGCGCTGATGACCCGGTGCTCGCGCTTCATGTCGTGCGCGGTGGCCAGGACATGGCCGAGCGGAGGCCGCCGTATGACCCACTTCGCGGCGCCGTCCGACACCGCGTACGTAAGGTTCGACCGTCCGCCCTCGATCAGCCGGCCGGTCAGGGGGCCCTGCACCAGACCTGGCCGCTCGCGGTCGAGGAGACCGCGCAGCCGGTCGAGATCGAGGCCTGGCGGATGGTCGGGGCTCATCAGGGCTCCTTACGCGTGCGTGAACGGGTCCCGACCATCATGCCGACTGGTCGGTATGTAGTCCAGAGGGGAGGGGGAACGTGATCGGGCCCACGATAGGCCGACAGCTCCCCGCGCGGTGCGGCGGGGAGCTGTCGGGGGCGCTTCTCGGTGCGTCTCGGTGCTTCTTGGGGTTGTTCGGTCGGGTCAGTGGTCGTCCCAGTGGCCCTCGTGGGCGGCGTGCCGGTGGCCATCGTGGAGGTAGTCGACATGGTCGCCGTGCAGGACGCTCTCGTGTCCGCAGTCCTGACCGTGCCGGTGGTCGTGCCCCTCGTGCGAGACATGCCCACCGGGCTCGCACTCGTCCCAGTGCCCCTCGTGCTCGCGGTGCAGATGCCCGTCGTGCGCGTAGTCGACGTGACCCTCGTGCGCCACCTCGGTGTGTCCGCAGTCCGAGCCGTGTGTGTGCGCGTGGGAGGCGTGTTCGTGGTGGAGGGCGGTCATGGTGCTCACCTTCGAAGCGACGGGCGATGACGTCGGACAGGGTGCCATGGGTGGGGTGCATATCGGACGATTCTGGGCGTGTGGCGTGTGGCGTGTGGCGCGGGCGCGGGGCACGGGGGTGTCCCCGGTGCCGGACCCGTTGTACGAACCCCGGATCAGAACACCAGCGCCGCCCCGCAGACCGCCATCGCCACCGCGCACAGAACGGCTGTCGTGGCGGTTCGCGGGGTGAGGGTCGGTGGGGTGTCTGACGAGGTCAGGGTGTGGATGCGGCGGTGGGCGAGGTACAGGAGGCCGAGCCACAGCGTGCAGCACAGGGCGCAGGCGATGAGGGCGGCGGGGGACGGGCCGCCGTGCAGGGCGGTCTTCACGGCGAGCTCGGCGGAGACGGTGCCCGAGAGGGTCGTACGGCGCCAGGCGAGCCGGGTGCGTTCGGGCTGGAGCCCCGGGTCGCGCTCCACGGCGATGCCCCCGGCGGCCTCGCTCACCCCTCCCACCCGACGAGCACGACGACGACCATGGCCACGGCCACCACGGCGACCACCAGGCTCAGCAGCGCCGGGAACCGCGACACCGGCAGGTCCTCGCCCCGGCGCATCGCCCGCTCGCACCGCACCCAGTGGTTGACCGCCCGCAACGAGCACAGCACGCCGGCCGCGAGCAGCGCGAGCGCCAGTCCGACCCGCCAGCCCCAGCGCAGATCCGGCAGGAACTGATCCACGGCGAAACCGCCGCCGATCAGCGCGAGCGCGGTGCGCAGCCAGGCCAGAAAGGTGCGTTCATTGGCCAGTGAGAACCGGTAGTCGGGGGTGCGGCCCTCCTGCCGAACCCCCTCGGGGGCGAACCAGACGCGGACGTTCCGTGCGAAATCGATCACGCGCACGAGCCTATCGGCCGGGTAGTGGAATGACGTGGTCCGGGCCCTCGCTCACCCCGTCGACCGGTACGCCTTGAGCCGCTCGTAGGCCGCCAGTCCGTCCGGTACCCACTCCCAGTCCCGCAGACGCAGTTCCACCTCGTCCTCCGGCAGGAAGTCGTGCCAGGCGACCTCCTCGACCTGGGGGCTCACGGGGAGTTCGCAGCGGACCTCGTAGACCGCGGACCACCAGGTACGGCCGGTGCCGTCGTCGTACAGGAACTTGAAGAGGAACTCCGGGCGGGGCAGCCCGCTCACGCCGAGTTCCTCCTCGGCCTCGCGCAGGGCCGCGTCGTCGTAGGACTCGCCCGCGCCGACCACTCCGCCGACGAACATGTCGTAGAGGGACGGGAAGACCAGCTTGGTGGGGGTGCGGCGGTGCACGAAGAGGCGGCCCTCGGCGTCCCTGGCCTGGATGAAGACACAGCGGTGACGCAGGCCCTCGGCATAGGCCGCGCCGCGTGGGGACTGGGCTACGACGTTGTCGTACTCGTCGACGATGTCGAGGATCTCGTCAGCAGCGCTCATGTCCCCCATCCAAGCAGGGGGCGGCAGCGGGGCGGGGGCGGGGCGGGGGCGGACATACACGCCGGGGGCGGCAGCCGGGTAGAAGCACGTATCCATGCGGGGCCCCCTGCCACGTCGAGGCGCGCACCCGTGCAAGTCCGCCCCGTGCCGGGTCCTGTAGCCGCGCGCGTGGCTCGTAGCCAAGGGGCATCGCCCGCTCCTGCCCGGCCTGCCCCTATGACAGGTCCCGCACCTATGACAGGTCCCGCACCTATGCCGGGTCCGCATGTCGAAACCCGCAGTCACACACGGGCCCACAGCCACGTCGGGGCGCGCACCCGTGCCGATTCCCTCGCCCGTACGGGGTCGTACAGCCGCGCACGGGTCGGTTGCCAGATGTACCGCTCACCTTTGCCGGGTCCCCCGCCTCGTGCCGGGCCCGGCAACCGCCGCGAACGGGTCCGCAGCCAAGTAGACGCCCGCCTCCGCGCAGGGACCCACCTCGCACGGGGCCCCCGTCCACACAACGACCCGCGTCCCCGCCGGCGCGTGCCTCAGCTCGGCTGGAGGTTACGCGTAGGTTCCGACTGGGTGGCTCCGTCGGGCATCGCGGGGTGCATCCCCAGGAGCACGATGCCCGCGACGACCGCCGCGAGCCCCAGCGCCTCCCAGGTCAGCGCGGCGGTGTCGGTGTGCAGTCGGTCGCCGAGGAAGCCCACCCCGCACACGATCCCGGCGAGCGGCTGGGCCGCCGTCAGCGCGGGCAGCGACATCCGCAGCGGCGCGGTCTCGAACGCGCTCTGCACCAGGACGAGCCCCGTGACACCGAGGGCCAGCACGGCGTACGGCTGCCAGCCGGTCAGCAGCTCCGCGAGGCCGCCCTCGGAGAAGCGCTGGCCGCTGACCCGGGTGAGGGCGTCCTGGACGCCGTAGAGGAGTCCGGCCGCCAGGGCCAGCAGGACCGGACCCCAGCTGAGGCGGGAGCGCTTGGCGTAGGTCGTGAGCAGCAGGGCGAGGCCGATCATGACGCCGATGATCAGCCAGTGGCGGAAGGGGTCGGTCACCGCCGTTCCGCCGCGCGGCTCGCCCGCCACGATGAACGCGGTCACCCCGCCCGCCAGCAGCACGAGCCCGGCCCAGCCCTGACGGCCCAGCGGCTGCTTCGTCTGCTTGCGGGAGAGGGCCAGGGCGAAGAGGAGGTTCGTGGCGAGCAGGGGTTCGACCAGGGAGACCTCGCCCTGGCCCAGCGCGATCGCGCCGAGGACCATGCCGGCGATCATCAGACCGATGCCGCCGAGCCAGCGGGGCACCTTCATCAGGTCGAGGAGCAGCCGCGGGGACAGGAAGTCGCTCAGCGGGGCCTGACGGGCCGCGTTCTGCTGCAGCACGAAGCCGAAGCCCAGGCAACAGGCAGCACTCACGGCGAGAATCAGAACCAGAACCGACACGCTGCGTACCTCGATCGTCCGGCCGGGCGGCGGGGTGGTAGTCGCCGACTTTAGCGTCCCAGTGTCCGGCTTGCCCCTGGGAGTACCCGGATTCGGGCCGTCGACTCGGCCACCGAACCATTCTCGGCGGCGGGTGTCCCGTCATGGTGCGGTGCGGGGGAGGAGGGCGCCATGGCGTACGCCACAGCGGCGGCCCTCGACCCGGTCCCACCAGCACCACATCGTCACAACTTGCTCTCAGGTATGGAGAGTTGACGCGTGTAATGTGCCTTCGGCCCTTGACGCAAACCATTGGCGGAGGGTTGGCTGTGCGTGATCAGTCGATGGCGGTGCGAATCGTCCCCCCGACCTGCCCACATCGCCTGTCAGCCTGCCCGCATTCCGCCCAGGCACCCCCTTCCGCCCCACCCGTCGCCTTCACTCCCCGGCCCACCGCATCCCCTGGAACACAGGCGCCCCACCAGATGCCTGAGCTTGCCCCACCCGCACCCGCACCCGCTCCACGCACCCCCCGCCACGCCCCACCTTCCGTGAGGAAGACCCACACGGTGTCCCCGCCCCCACCCCCCTTCGGCCGCAGTCGGAAACGCGCCTCCCAGGCCTTCGACGCGGCCCTCGACGACGCCGAACTCATCGACGCTCGCGCCGCGTTGGCGCAGGGCAGATGGCAGGCGGCCCGGGCGCTGCTCACCCGGACGGGTGACGACTGGGACCGGCGGGGCCACCGGGTCACGGTGCTCGCGGCCGAGCCGTACAGCGACGCCTGGGCCAGGGACTGGCTGGTGGCCGAGCCGGACTCCGCCGACGCCGCCGTACTGCTCGCCCTCGCCCTGGTCCAGCGCGTCCGGCGGGGCAAGGGAAAGCCCGCCGCGGCCCGCGAGGCCTGCCGGACCGCGGCCCGCCTGGCGCCCGCCGACCCCACCCCCTGGCTCGGCCTGCTCCTGCTGGAGCGCGACCTCGGGGCGGCGGACGAGGTCGCCGACGTCTTCGGCGAGATCCGGCAGCGGTACGCCGACCACCACCACGCCCACCATCTGATGGTCGCCCGGCTCGCCGAGCGCCGTGCCGAGACGGGCCCCGACCCGCTGCACGAGGTCTACGACTTCGCCAACTGGGCCGCCGAGCAGGCCCCCGCCGACTCACCGCTCGCGATCCTGCCGGTCATCGCGCACGCCGAGCGCTACCGCGCCCTGGCCGCCGCGGGCCACGAGCCGCACGACCCCGCCGCCTCCGCCCACTGGACCGGACGCCGGGCCCGGCAGGTGATGAAGGCGGCCTTCGACTGGTGGCTGGAATGGGAGCACGAGGGACACCCCCGCCGCCTGGTCGACCTCAACTTCCTCGCCCACGCGAAGGTCTGCGAGGGCCGCAGCGCCGAGGCCGCCGCCCTCTTCCACCGCATCGGCGAACGCCCCACCCCGGCCCCCTGGTCCTATCCGGACCGGGAGCCGTACTCCGCCTTCCGTGCCGCCCGCGACAGCGCGCTCGGCACGGTGTGACACCCCCGAACCCCAGAAGGACGGTCCCATGGCCACCGAGAGTTCCAGCAAGAGCAGACCAGGCATCAGCACGTTCAAGGGGCAGGACCGCGCTCTGCGGGCCGGTCGCCTCGGCACCGGGGGCCTGCTGCTCTCTGTCCTCGCGGCGACCGCGCCCCTCATGGTCGTCGCGGGTGTCATGCCCACTACATTCGCGGTGATGGGGATCGTCGGCCAGCCCCTTCTCTACGTCGTCCTCGGCGTGGTCCTCGTCCTGTTCAGCGTCGGCTACGCCGAGATGAGCCGGCACGTCCACAACGCGGGCGCCTTCTACGCCTACATCTCCCGCGGTCTCGGCGGCACGGCCGGGGCGAGCGCGGCCCTCGTCGCCCTGGTCGCCTACAACGCGCTCCAGGTCGGCATCTACGGCATCTTCGGCTTCGAGGTCTCCGGGCTGTTCGCCACCTACACCGACCTGTCCGTGGCCTGGTGGATACCCGCGCTGGTGGCAGCGCTGGTCGTCGGCGCGCTCGGCTGGCTCAAGATCGACGTCAACGCGCGCGTGCTCGGCGTCCTGCTGATCGTCGAGGTCGCCCTGGTCGTGATCTTCGACATCGCCGCCGTCGCCGACCCCGCCGCCCAGGGCCTGTCGCTGCACGCCTTCAACCCGGACACCCTCAGCGGCGCCGGCGTCGGCACCGCCCTGTGCTTCTGCATCGCCGCCTTCCTCGGCTTCGAGCAGGCGCCCGTGTACGCCGAGGAGACCAGCCGCCCGCACATCCTGGTGCCGCGCGTGATGTTCCTGGCCGTCGGCGGCGTCGCCGTGTTCTTCGCGCTCAGCAGCTGGGCCCTCACCGTGGCCACCGGACCCTCGGCGATCGTCGCCGAGTCCCAGAAGCAGAGCGCAGGACTGCTCTTCGGGCTCACCGAGTCCCGCCTCGGCGGCACCTTCACGGACATCCTGCACGTCCTGTTCGTGACCGGCATGTTCGCGGCCATGCTCAGCTTCCACAACGTCGTCGCCCGCTACGCCTTCGCCATGGGCCGCGAGGGCCTGCTGCCCGCCGCCTTCGGCCGCACCAACAGCGCGAGCGGCGCGCCCGGCACCGGCTCGCTGCTCCAGACCGCCGTGTCCGTGGTGGTCGTGGCCGTCTTCGCGGTCGCCGACGACAAGCCCACCGGCGACCCGACGGTGCCGGTCCTGCACCTGTTCACCTGGTTCGGCAACATCGGCGCCCTCGGCGTGATCCTGCTGATGGCGGCTGCTTCCGCCTCCGTGATCGTCTTCTTCGTCCGGCGCGGCGCGGCCGGCGCCCAGGCCTGGCGGCTGGTCACCTCGGCGCTCGCGGGGATCGCCCTGCTGGTGATCGCCGTCTACACCGTGAAGGACTTCGACGTCCTGGTCGGCGCGGGCCCGGGCTCCTCGCTGAGCTGGGTGCTGCCCGGCATCATCGGGCTGGCCCTGCTGGTGGGCGTGGCCCAGGGACTGCTCCTGCGGGCCCGCAGGCCCGAGGCGCACGCCCGGATCGGGCTCGGCAACGAGGCGTTCCAGCTGGAGAAGGCGGCGGAAGAGGCGTCGTAGCCCTCCGCACCCTCCGCACAGCCCGCACGCTCCGCGCAACCCGCACCCTCCGCACCACCCTCCCCGCACCGGATGCTCACTGAGATCCGGGTGAGAAGTGGTTACGGAAGTCTGACGAGCACCCGCGATTCCTGGTCCCGCAGGCCTCGCGGGTGTTCGAATGAGTACGTGAACTCCGAACAGCCCGAGGAGCAGCCCGGTACGCCGATCGGCCGCCGTGTCCTCCTCGGCACCCTCGGCCTGGGCGCCCTCGGCGTGGTCGCCGCGCCCACCCTGCAACGCGGCCTGGAGGCCTTCCTCGGCAGTGCCGCCGACAAGGACCCCACGGGTCTGACGGGCCTGCTCCCCAACGGCGGCGGCTTCCGCTACTACTCGGTGACGTCGTCGGTGCCGCACAAGAACACCGAGAACTACCAGCTCAGGATCGACGGCCTGGTCTCGCGCCCGCGGACGTACACCCTGACCGACCTGCGGGCGCTGCCCCAGACCCGGCTGGTCAAGGACGTGCAGTGCGTGACGGGCTGGCGGGTCCCGGACACGCCCTTCGAAGGCGTACGGCTGTCCGCGCTGCTGGACGCCGCCGGAGTGAGCGCCAAGGCGGGCGCCGTCCGCTTCAGCTGCTTCGACGGGGCGTACACGGAGAGCCTCACCCTCGACCAGGCCCGCCGCCCCGACGTCCTGGTCGCCCTGCGCATGCAGGACAAGGACATCGGCCACACCCACGGCGGCCCGGTCCGCCTCTATGTGGCGCCGATGTACTTCTACAAGTCGGCCAAGTGGCTGTCCGGCATCACCGTCACCGAGGACGTGGAGCCGGGTTACTGGGAGGACCGGGGCTACGACGTGGACGCCTGGGTGGGCCGATCGAACGGGCGGGACGATGACCCTACGAGTTGACGCACCACCGAAGGCACATGTGCGGCGGTTCGGTCGCAGCCAGAAGTGGGTCCACCGCGCGACCGCCGCACTGATGGGCGTGTGCGTGGTGACGGCGGCCTTCCTGTACATCCCCCAGTTCGCCGAACTCGTCGGCCGCCGTGAGCTGGTGGTCCGGGTCCACGAGTGGGCGGGCCTGGCGTTGCCGCTCCCGGTCCTCCTGGGCCTGGCCTCCCGCGCCCTCCGCGCCGACCTGGGCTTCCTGAACCGCTTCGGCCCGCACGACCGGGTCTGGCTGCGGGCCGCGTTGCACCGCGACAAACGCAGGTCGTCCCGTCCCGCGGGCAAGTTCAACGCGGGCCAGAAGGTCTACGCCGCCTGGATCGCGGGCGCGAGCCTGGTCATGCTCGGCACCGGCCTGCTGATGTGGTTCACGCACCTCACCCCGATCCAGTGGCGCACCAGCGCGACCTTCGTCCACGACTGGCTGGCCCTCACCGTCGGCATCGTGCTCGCGGGCCACATCGGGATGGCCCTCGGCGACCCGGAGGCGAGGCGGGGACTGAGGACCGGGGAAGTGAGCCGGGAGTGGGCGGAACGCGAACACCCCCTGTGGCGGCCGTAGCCGACAGGGGGCGCCGCCGCAGCCGTACCGCTAGATGATCAGCGAGAGCAGCAGCACCAGGCCGCCTCCGACCACCGAGATGATCGTCTCCATGATCGACCAGGTCTTGACGGTCTGGCCGACGGACAGGCCGAAGTACTCCTTGACCAGCCAGAACCCGGCGTCGTTGACATGGCTGAAGAAGAGCGAGCCGGCGCCGATGGCGAGAACGAGCAGTGCCGTGTGCGTCGTCGACATGTCGGCGGCGAGCGGGGCGACCAGGCCGGCCGCGGAGACCGTGGCCACCGTCGCCGAGCCCGTCGCCAGGCGTATCGCGACCGCGATCAGCCAGGCGAGGAGCAGGGCCGGGATGGACCAGTCCTTGGAGATCTCCAGGATCATCCGGCCCACACCGGAGTCGATCAGGGTCTGCTTGAAGCCGCCGCCCGCGCCGACGATCAGCAGGATGCCGGCGATGGGCGCGAGGCCCTTCTCGACGAGCGGGGTGAGGCGCTCCCTGCCGAACCCGGCGGGGCGGAGCAGCGTGAAGATGCCGACGAGCACCGAGACCAGCAGGGCGATCAGCGGGGAGCCGACGACGTCGAAGACGCGCTGCACGGTGGTCTCGGGGTCGTCGATCACGATGTCGACCAGCGCCTTGGACAGCATCAGGACGACCGGGAGAAGGATCGTGGCCAGGGTGGCACCGAAGCCCGGGCGATTCTCCAGTTCCTCCGAGGCACGCTGGGGAACCATCCGGTCGGGCGCGGGGACGTCCACCCAGCGGGCCGCGACCTTCGAGAACAGCGGCCCTGCGACGATCACCGTCGGGATGGCGACCAGCACACCGAGCGCCAGCGTCACACCCAGGTTGGCGTGGACCGCGTCGATCGCGACCAGCGGCCCCGGGTGCGGCGGCACCAGACCGTGCATCACGGACAGGCCGGCGAGGGCCGGGATGCCGATGCGCATCAGGGAGTAGTTGCCGCGCTTGGCGACCATCAGCACGACCGGGATCAGCAGCACGACGCCGACCTCGAAGAACAGCGGCAGACCGATCACGGACGCGATCAGGACCATCGCCCACGGCATCGAACGGCCGCCCGCCTTCGCGAGGATCGTGTCGACGATCTGGTCGGCCCCGCCCGAGTCGGCGAGCATCTTGCCGAGGATCGCGCCGAGAGCGATCAGTACGCCGACGCCGGCGACCGTGGCGCCGAGCCCGGTGGTGAAGCTGGTGATGGTCTTGTCGAGCGGCGCTCCGGCGACCGCGCCGAGCACGAGCGTGCCCAGGGTCAGCGACAGGAAGGCGTGGAGCTTGAACCTGGTGATGAGCAGCACGATGACGGCGATGCCCACCAGGACGGCGATGCCCAGCTGAGCGTGACCGGCCGAGGTGATCGGCTCGGGTGCGTCCGCTGCCAGCATCTCGACGCTGAGTCTGGTCACGGGGGTTCCCTTGCAGGTACGGAGGTATGGAGGTACGGAGGTACGGGGACGTTCTTCGGAAGGAAAGGGGGGTGTTGAAGAGGGGTGTTACGGGAGTTCGGCGAGCGCCTTCGCGGCCCGCCCGGTGATCTCCTCCGGGCTGCCGGAGACGTCCACCACGAACCCGGCCTCGTCCTCCTGGAGGGGCTGGAGCGTGGCGAACTGCGAGTCCAGCAGTGTGGTGGGCATGAAGTGCCCCTCCCGGTGCGACATCCGGCCCTCGATGACGGAGCGGTCGCCTGCCAGGTGCACGAAGACGACCCCGGGCGCCTCGGCCCGCAGCCGGTCGCGGTAGGACCGCTTCAGTGCCGAGCAGCTGACCACCCCGCCGAGCCCCGCCCGCCCGTGCGCCCAGGAGCCGATGGCGTCCAGCCACGGCCACCGGTCGTCGTCGGTGAGGGGGGTGCCGGCCGACATCTTGGCGATGTTGGCCGGCGGGTGGAAGTCGTCGCCCTCGGCGTACGGCACGCCGAGCCTGGCGGCGAGCAGGGGACCGATGGTGGTCTTCCCGGTGCCCGCGACGCCCATGACCACGACAACCTTCGGGGTACTCATCACTGCCTCACTGTCCGCTGTCTTCGTCGACACCTTTGATGCGTTGATGCGAGCAACTGAAACCGATTAGGTAGGACTAATTCAAGACCCTGTGACGATTAAGTCTGACTTTTTTGTGGTGTGACGTGCCCCGTACTCTGTGTGCATGAGCACATTGGGCCGGGGGCTGCACGGACGCGTACTGGACGCCCTCGGACCCGCGATCACCGCGGGCGAGTACCCGCCGGGCAGCGTTCTGCGCACCGACGAGCTCGCGCAGCGTTTCGACGTCTCACGCTCGGTGATGCGCGAGGCGGTCCGGGTCCTGGAGTCCATGCACCTGGTCGAGTCCCGCCGCCGCGTGGGCGTGACGGTGCGTCCGAAGGCCGAGTGGAACGTGTACGACCCCCAGGTCATCCGTTGGCGGCTGGCCGGCGCCGACCGTCCGCACCAGCTGCGCTCACTGACCGTGCTGCGCTCGGCGATCGAGCCGGTGGCGGCGGCCCTCGCCGCGAAGCACGCGACCGCCGAGCAGTGCGCCGAACTCACCGAGTGCGCGCTGGGTATGGTCGCCAACTCCAAGGGCCACCGGCTGGAGGGCTACCTCTTCCACGACATCGCCTTCCACCGGGTGATCCTGAACGCCTCCGGCAACGAGATGTTCGCCCGCCTCGGTGACGTGGTCGCCGAGGTCCTCACCGGCCGCACCCGCCACGAGGTCATGTTCGAGGACCCCGACCCCGCCGCCGTCACCCTCCATGTCCGGCTCGCCGAGGCGATCCGGGCGGGGGACGCGGGCCACGCGGAGGCACTGACCCGCGAGATCGCGGAGGGCGCCCTCCAGGAGCTGGACATCCTCGCGCCGTAGGTCAGTCGAGGAACTCCCCGTCGACGTACACCCAGGCTCCGTCGACGCGCTCGAAACGGCTGCGCTCGTGCAGCGAACCACCCTTGAACGAGGCGCGGAAGGTCACGGTGCCGGTGCTGTGGAAGGCGGAGCCGTCGGTCGTCGCGAGGATCTCCAGGCCGGTCCAGCGCATGCCCGCGTCGAGGTCCAGTACGGCGGGCCGGGTCCGCGGGTGCCAGGTGCGCAGCAGGTAGTCCCGCTCCCGCTTCACGAAGGCGCTGTAGCGCGACCGCATGAGCGCCTCGGCGGTGGGAGCCGCCGCCTCGCCGCGATGGAAGCGGCCGCAGCAGTCGTCGTACGCCTCCTTGAGGCCGCAAGGACAGTGAGGCCGTTGCCGGGAGACACGTCGGGTCACGGCTGCACCTTGCCCGTGTCGGCGGGCGGATACGTCGGCCGTGCCGGGATCGGCGTCGGCAACGGCGGCAGCGCCACCCCCTGGATCCACGCGTCGAACAGCCCGTTCAGCGACTCCTCCGCGAACCGGTTCACATGGGCGGTGAACGTCGAGGTGGTCACGGCCCCGCCCCGGTGCAGCCCCGCCCAGCCGCGCAGCATCCGGAAGAACGCCTCGTCGCCCATCGCGCAGCGCACCGCGTGCACGGTGAGTCCGCCCCGCTCGTAGACCCGGTCGTCGAACATCGACTTGCGGCCGGGGTCGGCCAGCCGCAGGTCCTGGGGGAGCGAGGACAGCAACCGGTGTGCCTCGGCGGCCAGTTGCTGGGCCGTACGGCCCCCCGAGCGCTCCGACCACAGCCACTCGGCGTACTTGGCGAACCCCTCGTTGAGCCAGATGTGCCGCCAGTCCGCGATGGACACGCTGTTGCCGAACCACTGGTGCGCCAGCTCGTGCGCGACCAGTCGCTCCCAACCCCGGGCGCCGTCCACGTGGTTGGCACCGAACAGCGACAACCCCTGGGCCTCCACGGGAACATCGAGCTCCTCCTCCGTGACGACGACGGCGTATTCGTCGAACGGATACGGCCCGAACAGCTCCTGGAACAGCTCCATCATCTGCGGCTGCCGCGCGAAGTCCCTGGAGAACTCCGGCAGCAGATGCGCCGGGATGTGCCCGTGCTGCGGCACCCCGCCCGGACCCGGGTCGCCGAGCAGCACCGTCTGGTACTTGCCGATCGACAGCCCGACGAGATAGCTGGAGGTGGGCGCGGCCTGCTCGTACACCCAGGTCGTCGTGGACGCCTTCGCCGTCCGGGTGAGCAGCCGGCCGCCCGCCACGACCGCGTAGGCGGAGGGCGTGGTGATCGAGATCTGGTACGACGCCTTGTCCGCGGGCCGGTCGTTGCACGGATACCAGGACGGCGCCCCGATCGGCTGGCTCGCCACCAGCGCCCCGTCCTCCAGCTCCTCCCAGCCGAGCCCGCCCCAAGGGCTGTGGACCGGCTTGGGGTTGCCCGACCAGTGCACCTCGACCGTGAACGCGGCCCCGGACCGCACCGCCTTCGCGGGCCGCACCCGCAGCTTCCCGCCCCGGTGCGTGTAGTGCGCCGGGCGGCCGTCCACCCGCACCCGCCCGATCTTGAAGTCGGAGAGGTTGAGCATGAACTCCGGGAGCGGCGAGCGCCCCGCTATGGCGTTGATCCGGGCGCTCCCGGCCAGCCGGTTCGGGGCGGGCCGGTAGTCCAGCGCGAGCTCGTAGCGGTGCACCCGGTACCGGGCGTCACCGTGGTCCGGGAAGTACGGGTCCGGACCCGCCGCCTGCTGAACTGCCACTGCCGCTTCTGCTCCCTGCGCTGCGTTGCCGCTCGGATCCGCCGGTACACCGCTCACCGACTCCGAGTGGCCCGCGTTCAGGGCCGCCATGCCTCGATCGGGTTGCCGAGCCAGCGGGTGTCGTCCGGGACGGACTCCGCGGCCATGACGAGCGACGCGGGGCCCAGGGTGGTGCGGGCCCCGATCGTGCTGCCGGGCAGCACGATCCCGCCAGGGCCCAGCGTGGCACCCTCACGGAGGACCACAGTATCCGTCCGCAAGATCCGGTCGTGGAAGAGGTGGGTCTGCAGCACACAGCCGCGGTTCACGGTCGCCCCGTCCTCCAGCGTCACCAGGTCGGTCTCCGGCAGCCAGTAGCTCTCCACCCAGACGCCCCTGCCGATCTGCGCGCCGAGCCCCCTGAGCCACGCCGTGAGCACCGGCGTACCGGGCACGGAACCCGCGAGCCACGGCACCGCCAGCACCTCGACGAAGGTGTCCGCGAGCTCGTTGCGCCACACGAAGCCGCTCCACAGCGGGTGCTCCCCCCTGCGGTGCCGCCCCACGAGCAGCCACTTCGCGACCATCGACACCAGCCCCGCCACCGCACCGGCAGCGAGCAGCACCACCCCGGCGAGCAGCCAGGCCCACGGCCCCAGCACGCACAGCGCGGCGATCGTCAGCACGGCGAGCCCGGCCGAGCAGAACACCGGCACGATCCGGCACAGCTCCACCAGACCGCGCGCCCACAGCAGCCCCGCCGACGGCTCGTACGTCCGGCTCTGGTCGCTGCCGGCCGCGCTGCGCGGCAGCTTCACCGGCGGCAGCCCCAGGTACGACGTGCCCTTCTTCGCCTTCTTCGGCGTCGCCGACAGCACCCCGACAAGACCGCCGTCCGGCACACTCCGCCCCGGCGCGGTCATCCCCGAGTTCCCCAGGAACGCCCGCCGCCCGATCTCCGCGCGCCCGATCCTGACCCAGCCGCCCCCCAGCTCGTACGGCGCGGTCAGTGTGTCGTCGGCCAGGAACGCGCCCTCGCCGACCGTCGTCAGGCTCGGCAGCGCCAGCACGGTCGACACCTCGGCGCCCCGCCCGATCCGCATCCCGAGCAGCCGCAGCCACACCGGTGTGACCAGCCCGGCGTACAGCGGGAACAGCGTCTCGCGCGAGCGGTCCATCAGCTGCGTCACGGTCCACGCCTGCCATCCGACCCGGCTGTGCGTCGGATACGTCCCCTCGCGCAGCCCCAGGCTCAGCAGCCGTACGGAGATCAGGAGCAGCAGCGCGAAGGCCGAACCGAAGGCCAGCGTCGCCGGGACGAGGGCGAGGAAAGCACCCTGGAGAGGAGCGTCGCCGGCGAGGAAGGGACGCGCGACCAGGAAGGCGGCCCCGCCCGCGAGCACGGGGAGCAGGGTCAGCGCGAATCCGGTGAGGCCGTACATCACACGCCAGTACGTGCCCCGAGCCGGCCGTTCCTTCGGCCAGTTGCGCTTGGCCTTGCCGAGCTTGACCGCGGGCGCGCCCGCCCAGCGCTGACCGGTCGGGATCTGCCCGGTGACCGCCGAGCCCGGCGCCACCTCGGCCCGCTTGCCGACCCGGGCGCCCGGGAAGAGGATGCTGCGCGTGCCGACGACGGCGTGCGCACCCACCTTGACCTGGCCGATCTCCAGCCGGTCGCCGTCCAGCCACCAGCCGGACAGGTCCACCTCGGACTCCACGGCCGCGCCCCGGCCCAGCTTGAGCATGCCGGTGACCGGCGGCAGCGAGTGCAGGTCCACGTCGGGGCCGACCTTGGCGCCCAGCGCCCGCGCGTACCGCTCCAGCCAGGAGCCGGTCAGCGAGGTCGCCCCGGTGAACTCCGCGAGCCGCTCGGCGGTCCACAGCCGCAGGTGGACACTGCCGCCGCGCGGGTAGCGGCCGGGCTGGACGCCGCGCAGCAGCAGCCGGGCCCCGCCCGCGGCGAGCACGAGCCGCCCGGGCGGGCTGAAGAGTGCGAGGCCACCGGCGCCGATCAGCCACCAGGAGGCGGTCGGCAGCCAGCCGTAGGCAGGCAGGAGGTTCCCGACGGCGACCAACGGGACCAGCCAGCGCAGCCCCATCAGCGTGAACAGGGGGAGCAGAAGCAGGAGTTGGATCACCTGGGCGCTGAGCGGCACCGGCGCTATCTCCCGCGCGACCCCGTCGTCCTGCGAGGACTCCTCCAGGTGCCGGGCCAACTTCCGCAAGGTCGGCTGCTGGTAGATGTCGAGCACGGCCGCGCTCGGGTAGCGGGTGCGCAGCCGGGTGGTCAACTGGGCGGCGGCCAGGCTGGAGCCGCCGATCGCGAAGAAGTCGTCGCGGGCACGGGAGACCGGGACGCCGAGGACTTCCGTCCACTGCTCGGCGAGCCAGGCCTCGGTGCCGTACAACTCCTCCGCGGGACCGCCGGTTTCCAGCCCCTCCAGCGGCCACGGCAGCGCGTTGCGGTCCACCTTGCCGGAGGTCCTGGTCGGCAGGTCGGCGACGGGAGCGATCAACGGCACGAGCGCGGCGGGCAGTTCGGCCCGCAGCTTCTTCACGGCCGCCGCCTGGTCCCAGCCGTCCTGCGTGACGACGTACCCGACCAGGAGCTGGTTGCCGCTGCGGGCCGTGCGCACGGCGGCGGCCGCTCCCGCGACCCCCGGCAGCGCCTGGAGAGCGGCGTCGACCTCACCGAGCTCGATCCGCCGGCCGCCGAGCTTGATCTGCTCGTCGGCCCGCCCGAGGAAGACCAGCCCCTCGGCCTCCGCCTTCACCAGGTCACCGCTGCGATACGCCCGATCCCAGCCCAGCGACTTCAGCGGCGCGTACTTCTCCGCGTCCTTGTCGGCGTCCAGGTACCGGGCGAGACCGACCCCGCCGATCACCAGCTGACCGCTCGCGCCCATCGGCACGGGCTCCCCGGCCTCGTCCACGACGGCCAGCTCCCAGCCGTCCAGCGGCAGCCCGATCCGGATCGGCTCGGCGTCGCTCATGAGCGACGCACAGGCCACGACGGTCGCCTCGGTGGGCCCGTAGGTGTTCCACACCTCGCGCCCCTCCGTCACCAGCCGCTGCGCCAGCTCGGGCGGACAGGCCTCCCCGCCGAAGATCAGCAGTCGTACCTCGTCGAGGGTCTCGGGCTCCCACAGCGCGGCGAGCGTGGGCACCGTGGAGACCACGGTGATCTCCTGCTCGACCAGCCAGGGCCCGAGATCGGCCCCGCTCCTGACCTGGGAACGCGGCACCGGCACCAGACAGGCCCCGTACCGCCACGCCAGCCACATCTCCTCGCAGGACGCGTCGAAGGCGACCGACAGCCCCGCCATGACCCTGTCCCCGGGACCGATGGGGTCGTCGGTGAGGAACAGCGCGGCCTCGGCGTCCACGAAGGCCGCCGCACTGCGGTGCGAGACGGCGACGCCCTTGGGCCTGCCGGTGGAGCCGGAGGTGAAGATGACCCACGCGTCGTGCCCGACGCCGGGCCGGGCGGCGGGGTGGTCGGCGCGGCTGTTGACGGTCAGTTCGTGCCCGGCGCCGACCACGGCCCGGACCTCCGCCTCCCCGAACACCAGCTCGGCCCGCTCGTCGGGGTCCTCGGCGTCGACGGGGACGTAGGCGGCACCGGCTGCGAGTACGGCGAGGATCGCGACGTAGAGGTCATTGGTGCCGGACGGCACCCGGACGCCCACCCGGTCGCCGAGCCCCACGCCGGCCCCGGCGAGCCGCCGCCGCAGCCGCTCCACCTCGGAGGCCAGGGCGCGGTAGGTGAGCCGGGTCGTGCCGTCGTCCAGCGCGAGCTCGTCGGGGTGGGACCGTACGGTGGCGTCGAAGACGTCGACGAGCGTGCGCGGGGAGGCGGCGGGGCCTCCGGAGAAACGGGCGGTGTCGCCGAACTGTTCGCGGATCTCCGCGCCGAGCTCCTCGTTGAGCAGGCCGAGAGCGCTGCTCTCTTCTATGGCTGCCATCGGTCCTCGCGTCTCGATCCCGGAGCCCCGGGTCGCTGGCGGGCCGCAGGTCTGCCTGGGGTTGTCCGGCTCCAGCTCGTAACAAGCCGGAAATTTTAGTACGACGCTAGGTTCGCACCCCCGAAACTGCCACCAGGGAAAGCTGTTCGAGGGGCGCGGCGGCTCGACCGCGCGCCTGTGACCTGGTGATCTTCACACCGAGCGAGAGATGCCTCACATACAGCGAACATGGGGCCGTATACGACGAATCCCCCCGACCGCTGAGCGGTCGGGGGGATTCGGCTGGTGTCCGAGGGGGGACTTGAACCCCCACGCCCGATAAAGGGCACTAGCACCTCAAGCTAGCGCGTCTGCCATTCCGCCACCCGGACAAGGTGTCTGTCGCGCGGGGCTCCCCTCGCGGCGACGAAGGAAACATTACCAGGCTTTCGAAGGGCTCCGATCACCCCCCGTCTCCGTCTCCGGCCCCGCGTGAACGGCGTGTGACGGGCCGGGTCCGGTCTTGGGGCCGAGCGGGTCGCGGGGAGAGGATGAGGGCAACCACCAGCAGTGACAGCGGGAGGAACAGCGTGAGCGACACGGACACGGCCAGGGGCGTCACCGGCGAGGACGAGGTCGTGGACCTCTGCCGCGAGCTGATCCAGTTCGACACCAGCAACTACGGCGACCACTCCGGTCCCGGCGAGCGCAAGGCGGCCGAGTGGGTCGCGGGAAAGCTCGCCGAGGTGGGGCTCGACCCGCAGATCTACGAGTCGCACCCGGGCCGCGCCTCCACGGTGGCCCGGATCACGGGCGAGGACCCGTCCCGGCCCGCCCTGCTGATCCACGGCCACCTCGACGTCGTACCGGCCAACGCGGCGGACTGGACCCACCACCCGTTCTCCGGCGAGGTCGCGAACGGGTGCGTGTGGGGCCGGGGCGCGGTCGACATGAAGGACATGGACGCGATGACCCTGGCGGTCGTCCGTGACCGGCTGCGCAGCGGGCGCAGGCCGCCCCGGGACATCGTCCTGGCGTTCCTCGCCGACGAGGAGGCCGGCGGCACCTTCGGCGCCCGGCACCTCGTGGACCACCACCCCGACCTCTTCGAGGGGGTGACCGAGGCGATCAGCGAGGTGGGCGGCTTCTCCTTCACCGTGAACGAGCAGCGCCGGCTCTACCTGATCCAGACGGCCGAGAAGGGCATGCACTGGATGAAGCTGACCGTGGCGGGCACCGCCGGGCACGGCTCGATGATCCACCGGGACAACGCCATCACCGAACTGTCGGAGGCGGTCGCGCGGCTCGGCCGGCACAAGTTCCCCGTGCGGGTCACCAAGACCACCCGGGCCTTCCTCGACGAACTCGGGGACGCGCTGGGCACCGAGCTGGACCCGGAGGACATGGAGGGCACGCTCGCCCGGCTCGGCGGCATCGCCAAGCTCATCGGCGCGACCCTGAGCAACACCGCCAACCCCACGCAGCTCGGCGCCGGCTACAAGGTCAACGTCATCCCGGGCGAGGCCACCGCGCACGTCGACGGGCGGTTCCTGCCCGGCTTCGAGGAGGAGTTCCTCGCCGACCTCGACAAGATCCTCGGTCCCAAGGTCCGGCGCGAGGACGTGCACTCCGACAAGGCCGTCGAGACGACCTTCGACGGCGCGCTCGTGGACGCCATGCAGTCCGCGCTGGTCGCCGAGGACCCGGCCGCCAAGGCGATCCCCTACATGCTCTCCGGTGGCACCGACGCCAAGTCGTTCGACGAGCTCGGCATCCGCGGCTTCGGCTTCGCGCCGCTCAAGCTGCCCCCGGAGCTGGACTTCGCCGGGATGTTCCACGGGGTCGACGAGCGGGTGCCGGTGGACGGGCTGAAGTTCGGTGTGCGGGTTCTCGACCGGTTCATCGACGCGAGCTGACGCGATGTTGACGCGAGCCGAATCATGTTGACGTGAGCTTGCTCGTGTTGACGCGAGCTGAATCATGTTGACGCGATGATTCGGCCGCGCGTGCGAAATCGGCCGGGAAGGGTGAATGCGCTCATAAGCTCGTATCCCCATTACTCCCTCCTCGTTACAGGTGATGCGATCCGCTGATTGGGACCGCATTGCCAACAAGGAGGAATAATGATCAAGAAGATCGTCGCCGCTGCTGCTGCCACTGGTGGTCTGGTTCTCGCGGGTGCGGGCCTCGCCGTCGCCGATGCGGGTGCGCAGGGTGCCGCTGTGGGTTCCCCGGGCGTGCTGTCCGGCAACGTCGTGCAGGTTCCGGTTCACGTCCCGGTGAACGTCTGCGGCAACACGGTCTCCGTGATCGGCCTGCTGAACCCCGCCTTCGGCAACACCTGCATCAACAAGTGACGTTGTGCCTCGCCCTTAGTTAACAGGGATGAGCTTGTCGGCCCCGGAGTGCAAGCCATGCGCTCCGGGGCCGACCGGTCATTTCGAAAAGGAAAGAAAACCGCGAGGCAGCGGTATTTCGAGACAAGGTCGAAAGCAGGGAATCGGTACATGCGACAAGTCACCCGCAAGGGCTTGATGACAGTGGCGGCGGCGACCGGCGTGATCGCCGCCGCCGGAGGCGCCGCCCACGCGGACGCGGGCGCGAGTGGATCAAGCGCCAACTCTCCCGGCGTACTCTCCGGCAACACGGTGTCGGCGCCGGTGCACGCGCCGGTGAACGCCTGCGGCAACACCGTGAACGTCGTCGGGCTCCTCAACCCCGCGATGGGCAACAAGTGCGCCAACAAGGGCGGCAGCGGGGTGCCCGGCGGGTACGGCGGCCCGGGCGGCTCCGTGGGACACGGCGGCGCAGGTCACGGGGGGCACGGGCCCGGCGGACACGGTGGCTCCGGGGGGCCGGGCGGGTCCGGGGGCTCCGGTGGCTCCCACGCGGGCGGTCACACCGGTGGCTCGCCCGGCGTGGGCTCGGGCAACCACGTCGAGGCGCCGATCGACGTTCCCGTGAACGTCTGCGGCAACAGCGTCGATGTCATCGGCATCGGCAACCCCGCCATGGGCAACGACTGCGGCGGCTACGGCTACGGCTACGGCGGCGGCCATGGCGGCGGGCAGCACACCCCGCCCGGATCGCCGGAACAGCCCGGCATCCCGGGACAGCCCGGCCACCCGGGTCACCCCGGCAACCCGACGGAGCCCGGCCACCCCGGATCCCCGGCCACCCCGGCCGGGGCGCACGCCGGGACGCCGGGCGGCGGAAACCACCCCGGAACCCAGACGGTCACCCAGCCCCTGGGCAGCGCGCAGCTCGCCCGGACCGGCAGCGACCTCCCGATCGGGCTGGTCCTCCCGGTCGGCGCCGGGGCACTCCTGGCGGGCGCGGTCCTCTACCGCAGGGCACGGGCCTCGGCCTAGGACATACCGCGTGAAACGGAGCGGGCCCCGCCGCGGCGGGGCCCGCTCCGTTCGTCCCGTCTCACCACGTGGCACGCACCTGGCGGATGATCCGCCGGCGCAACCGCACCCTGCGGCTGCCGTCGCGCATGAGACTCAGTCGGTCCAACTCCCAGTGTCCGTACTCTGCATGGTCCGTCAGCAGACGTGTGGCGTCCTTGCGGGAGACCCCCCGCGGTACGTACACGTCGACAAATTCGTATTCCGGCATCGCATCTATTGTGCGGGCCGGGGCCCGCTACGGATAGCGTCTGCACTATGTCTGATGCTGTGCAGCCCACCGCTGCCGAGGTACGTGCCGCCGCCGAGGCGGTCAAGACCGCGCTCGACCGCCACCTGGCCGCGGTCGAACGGAGGTCGGGGGAGGACGACCCGGCTGTCTACGAGGCCTTCAACGAACTGGCCGCGGCCGCCGAGGTGTACGACGAGCTGCTCTACGACCGTTACGACGAGGTCACCCCGTTCGAGATCCCGGGCGCGGAGGACGCCCCGCCGTACACGGGCCCCGAGGAGCCGAACGCGCTGAGCGTGCTGATCCGCCGCGACTACGCCGTGGCGGAGCCGCAGCGGCTGCTGGCGCAGGCCCAGCGGGTCGAGGCGGCCGACGAGGGTCTCGGCACGGAGGCCTCCGGCACGGTGCACGGCGCGCTGGAAGTGCTGTTCGGCGAGTTCGAGCCCGACGAGATCGCCAGCCGGCACAAGGAGTTCGGCCTCGCGGAGGGCGACTCCACGCTGTGGGTGATCGCGGCGGACGAACCGGCCGAGCCGGGGGAGTGGCTGGAGACGCCCTTCGAGCAGGTCGACGTCGAGCGGGTGGTGTGCCGGTTCGATGTCAGCGCGGTGTTCGACGACGATCTCGACGACGACCCGGACGAGCCCGACCTCGAGGGCCCCGACCTCGAGGACGAGGACCTGGAACCGTTGGACGTGGATCGCCGCTGAGGCACATGAGGGCGGGGGCCCCCCGGGGACGAATCCCGGGCGGCCCCCCTCTAGGAGTCGTCCGCGGGCGCCGGGGCGAAGTGGTGCGAGGAGAAAGG
>NZ_JBHVYZ010000028.1:93885-105656 GCF_042880295.1 Streptomyces sp. NPDC058307 | reverse complement strand
GCAGCACCGCACCCTGTCCGGTCAGTTGCAGCAAGCTCTGTCCAGCAGGGTCCGCATCGAGCAGGCCAAGGGGATGCTCGCCGAGCGCTGGAGCGTCGCCGCCGACCAGGCGTTCATGGCGCTGCGGCAGTACGCGCGACGGCACCGGCTGCCCCTGGGCCAGGTGGCGAGCGCGGTCGTCGAGGGCGCCGCGGACGACGACGGACTGCGCCGGGAGATCGGCGCGGGCGCCGGCGGATCCGCGTAGAACCCTGGCCCACCAGGACGGATGACTCAGAGCCACGGGTACGGGACTTGGCGTCAATCTGCCTCTGGGCCCCTCTAGGCCCGTGCGCTCATCCGTTCTAAAGTCTTCTCATGGGTGACGGCCCCAGCCCCCGGCCGTAGTCATCATCACGGAGCCTCCAGGCCTCCCGCGCCATCGCCGGGTTACTCCCGCAGCCCGAGCGCGCGTGGTCGAGGACCAGCCCGGTCGGCGACTTCAGGGGGAGCGGGTCGCCGACCGGGCCGGGTGCTGCCTGCGGAGTCCTACAGGCCGGTGCCCGTCAGATACGCCGAGACGATCACGTTCGCCGTGTACCTGCGGCTCGCCCGGTCGAAGGTGCCGCCGCAGGTGATCAGGCGCAGTTCGGCGCGGCCCGGCTCGCGTGGGCCGTAGGCCTGGTGGGCGTCGAAGTCCTCGCGGCTGAGGACCCGTACGTCCTCCACGGTGAACTCGGCGACCCTGCCGTCGTCGCGGATCACCCGGACCGTCTCACCCGGTTCCAGGGTGCTGATTCTCTGGAAGACGGCGGGGCGGGTCCCGGTGTCGACGTGTCCCACCATCAGCGCGGTCCCGGCGGCCCCGGGTTGCGCACCGGCCGCGTACCAGCCGACGACGCCGGGCTGGTCGAAGGGCGGCGGGTCGGGGGCGCCCCGGGCGTCCAGGCCACGGGCCACCACGGGCGCCTGCACCCCGAGGTCCGGGATGTCGAGACGCTGGGGCCGCGCTCCCGTCAACGGCCGTACGGCGGGCGGCAGTTCGGCGGCCCCGGGCGGGCGCCCGACCGAGGCCACGTCACCGATGGCCGGCGCGGACCGGCCGTGCCGTACGTCGGTGGTGAGCTCGCTGCCCCACAGCCACAGCCCGAGGAGCAGCACCGCCCAGGTCAGGCCGGTCAGCAGCCGTCCGTACATCGCCGGTCAGTCCGTCTCGCGGCTCCGGCGGCCGCGGCGCAGCACGACGGCCAGCGCCGCGGCCCCGGTGAGCACCAGGCCCGTCACCGCCTGCCCGGTGCCGGGCCCGGCGGCCTGGGGCGCCATGGAGGAGAGGTGGGTGGCGGTCCAGCCGCCGCCCGCGTCGACGGGGGCGGCGGGGGAAGCGAGGGATGCGGGGGCGGTGCCGCCCTTCGCCGTTACGACGGTGATCCTGCCCTCGACCTCCATGTCGGCGCAGGTGATCCGCACGTCGTAGGGGCCGGACTCGGCCGAGGAGCGGACACGGGTCTCACCGGCGAGGTTGCCGCCGGCCCCCGTCAGCCGGGCGTCGGCGACGAACGCGGCCGAGGCGGCGGTGGCCGTCTTCCCCGCGCAGCCGGTCACCCGCAGCGTGAGGTCGGCGCCGGCGGCGGGGGCCGACGGGGTCACCGAGACGCCGCGGCCGTCCACGGCCTGCGCGGCCGGGGCGAAGGCGGCGACAGCCAGAACCGCGGTACAAAGAGTGAGGCGTGGGAAACGCATCGTGAACCTCCAGATGTCTGGAGGGTCTCCCGGGGGCCGGGGGCCCGCACCCCGGGAGGCACCGCGTTGCTCCGTTCGGGTCAGGCCGAAGGCCGACAGGGGTTACTCAGATCCGGTCGACCAGGTCCGCGATCGAGTCCACGACCTTCGAGGGCCGGTACGGGAAGTCCTCGACCTGCTCGGGCCGGGTCAGGCCGGTGAGCACCAGGAAGGTCTGCATGCCGGCCTCCATGCCGGCCAGGACGTCGGTGTCCATGCGGTCGCCGATCATCGCGCTGGTCTCGGAGTGCGCGCCGATGGTGTTGAGCCCGGTGCGCATCATCAGCGGGTTGGGCTTGCCCGCGAAGTACGGCTGCTTGCCGGTCGCCTTGGTGATCAGGGCGGCGACGGCGCCGGTGGCCGGCAGCGCGCCCTCGGCGGAGGGGCCGGTCTCGTCGGGGTTGGTGCAGATGAAACGGGCGCCGTCGTTGATGAGCCGGACCGCCTTGGTCATGGCCTCGAAGGAGTAGGTGCGCGTCTCGCCGAGGACGACGTAGTCGGGCTCGTGGTCGGTGAGGATGTAGCCGATGTCGTGCAGGGCGGTGGTCAGACCCGCCTCGCCGATGACGTACGCCGTCCCCTCGGGCCGCTGGTCGCCCAAGAACTGCGCGGTGGCGAGGGCTGAGGTCCAGATGTTCTCGATCGGCACGTCCAGGCCCATGCGGCGCAGGCGGGCGTGCAGGTCGCGCGGGGTGTAGATGGAGTTGTTGGTCAGCACCAGGAACGGCTTGCCGGACTCGCGGAGCTTCTTGAGGAAGGCGTCGGCGCCGGGGATCGGTACGCCCTCGTGGATGAGTACACCGTCCATGTCGGTGAGCCACGAATCGATGGGCTTGCGGTCTGCCATGTGCGGGATCTCCTGCCGTACGCGTGTACGCCGTGCTGCGTCGGCCCCAGCCTAGACAGTGGCCGGATCTTGGGGGAACGGCCGGTTGGGGACGGGTCCCGGAACGTCCGGGGTCAGCGGCGGCCACGGGCTCGGAGGATCGCGCCCGCGGTGACGAGGAGGAGGGCGGCGGTGCCGAGGACGGCGGCGGCCACGGCGGGGCCGGTGCTGGCGAGTTCCTCGGCCGCGTCCGTGAAGGGGAGGCCCTGCGGCGGGGTGGGGGTGGTGTCGGACGGCGTGGCCTCGGCGGAGCCGATGCCGAAGCGGTAGTCGTTGGACTGCCCCACCCAGTCGCCGTCGTCGCGGTGCCGCTGGACGACGGCCGCGTTGACGGTGACCTCGTTCGGTGCGGCGTCCGCGGTGACCGCGAGCCGTACCTTCACGGTGAGGGTCTTTCCCGGGCCGACGGTGAGCCCGGCGCCTCCGAAGGCCCCGACGAGTTCGTCCTCGTCGGTGGTCTCGAACCGGACGGCGCGGGTGCGGGGGCCGTCGTAGAACTCCAGGCGGGTCTGGGACGGCTTCAGGGCGTGCCGCTCGTCGACGAGGACGACGACCGGGTGGATCCCTCCACAGGTGTGCCGGGTCGTGTTGACCAGGTCCAATTTCCAGGTCTCGAAGCCCCCACCGGCCTCGTACACGGCGGGACCGCCGTGAATACGGGTGGTGAGGGGGAAGTCGCGGCCGGCGGGGACGCAGGACTGGTCGGCGTGAGCAGGGGTCGCGGGAGTCAGGGCGGCCGCCGCCGCGAGGCCGAGGAGGGCGGGCGTGTATCCGTGCACATACCGTCGCATGAACACATGACCGTGCCGGGCGGAGGCGCCCAACGGGGGACGCCGCTCCGTACGCCCCGGGAAGTCCCCTCGATCAGCGGACGCGGGGTGGGGGCCAGGGGCAGGGCGTTCCGCTGAGCGGGTTCGGCGACCGGCGACGCGACGAGGCCGGCATCGAGCGCGGGACGCGGACGCCGCCGGGCTCGACGGGCCCGTCACCCGACCCGATACGGGACGGCACGCCGCCGGAGCACTCACCCGCACGGATCAGCCATGCGCCCGGCGAAGGCGTCCCCCCGCGTGCCGGTCTCACGGCCCGCGCGGTGCTCGACCAGCCCGCCCGCGACACAGAACGGCACACGCCGCCGGACCTGCCCACTCTCGCCGATCAGCCGCGCGCCCGGCGCACGACGTCAGCCCCCGTGTCGGTCGAACGGCCCGCGCGGTGCTCGGCGCGGGCGCCGCGGAGGCGGACCGGTCGGGTCGGTTCGGGTGCCTGCCCGGCTCCGTCCGTCAGGCGTCGGCGCGGCCGAAGAGCGGGGCCAGGACGAGTTGCGCCGCGCCTTCGGCGACCTCGTCGGCCGCGGCGCGGACGGGGACCGGTTCCTCGCCGGTGCGCCGGGCGCGTTCGGCGAGGACGGCTTCGACGCCTCGCAGGAACGCGTCCGGGGCGGTGGTGACGGTACGGCCGCCCAGCAGGACCAGGTCGATGTCGAGGAGGGCGACGAGGTTGCCGGCCGCGATGCCGAGGACCCGGGCCGCTTCTGTGAGGTCCCCCCGGGCCACCGCCGCCAGGCACAGCGCCTCGACGCAGCCCCTGTCGCCGCAGCCGCAGGGCGGCCCGTCGAGCTGGACGACCTGGTGCCCGAACTCCCCGGCCCCGGTCCGCGCACCCCGGTGCACGGCCCCGCCGATGACGAGCCCGGCACCGAGACCCGTACCGAGATGCAGATACGCGAACGACCCGCGCTCTCCCGCGACCGCGAGCCCCAGCGCGGCCGCGTTGGTGTCCTTGTCGACCACGACGGGCACCCCGAGCCGCCGCGCGAGCGCGTCCCGCAGGGGGAAGCCGTCCCACTCGGGGAAGCCGGTGACGCGGTGCAGCACACCCCGGGTGTGGTCGAGGGGGCCGGGGAGAGCGACGCCGACGCCGAGGAGGGCGGGGAGGGAGCCCCTGCCACCCCTCTCCCGCGCTCCCATCACCAGCGCTTCGACCTCTCCCCCGACCGCCGTCACGACGGCCTCCGCCCCGGCCCCCAGGTCCAGCTCCGCGCGCCGCTCCCCCACCACCGTGCCCGCGAGATCCACCAGCGCCACCCGCAGCGCGTCCCGGTCCAGGTGGACGCCCACCGCGTGGCCCGCCCCGGGGACGAGCCGCAGTACCGTCCGCCGCTTGCCGCCCGTCGAGGCGCGGTGGCCCGCCTCCGCCGCGAGGCCCTCCTCCCGCAGCCGGGCGGTGATCTTGCTGACGGCCTGGGGAGTCAGCCCGGTCCGGTCGGCGAGTTCCAGTCGGCTGATTCCCCCGGCGCCCGCACCCCGCAGCAGGTCGAGCACGAGCGCGGTGTTGTGGCTGCGCAGGGCCGGGAGGTTGACGCCGCCGTTCGTCCTGTTCACGCCTGCCATTGTCCGCCACACTTGCACTTTGGCAACAGCGTTGCGAAAGTGGAGGACATGACTGCTGCTGCTGACCTCCGCGTGGGCCTCGTCGGCTACGGCCTCGCGGGCTCCGTCTTCCACGCCCCGCTGATCGCCGCCACCGAGGGCCTCACCCTCGACACGGTGGTCACCTCCAACCCCGAGCGGCAGGCACAGGCCCGCGCCGAGTACCCGGACATCCGTACGGTCCAGGGCGCCGACGAGCTGTTCGCCCGCGCCGACGAGCTGGACCTGATCGTCATCGCGTCTCCGAACAAGACGCACGTCCCGCTCGCCACCACCGCCCTGAAGGCCGGTCTGCCGGTCGTGGTCGACAAGCCCGTCGCGGGTACGGCGGCCGAGGCGCGACAGCTCGCCGACCTCGCCGAGGCACGCGGGCTGCTCCTCTCCGTCTTCCAGAACCGGCGCTGGGACAACGACTTCCTGACGCTCCGCGCACTCCTCGACGAGGGCGAGCTGGGCGACGTATGGCGCTTCGAGTCCCGTTTCGAGCGGTGGCGGCCGCAGCCCAAGGGCGGCTGGCGCGAGTCCGGAGACCCCGCAGAGATCGGAGGTCTGCTCTACGACCTCGGCAGCCATGTCGTCGACCAGGCCCTGACCCTCTTCGGGCCCGCCGCCTCCGTGTACGCCGAGGCGGACGTCCGCCGCCCGGGCGCCGAGATCGACGACGACACCTTCCTCGCGATCACGCACACGAGCGGCGTCCGCTCCCACCTCTACGCCTCCGCCACCACCGCCCAACTCGGCCCCCGTTTCCGGGTGCTGGGCTCCAAGGCGGGCTATGTGAAGTACGGCCTCGACCCGCAGGAGGCCGCCCTGCGGGAGGGCGAGCGCCCCGGCACGGCGGCCGGCTGGGGCCGCGAGCCCGAGTCGCTGTGGGGCCGGCTCGGCTCGGGCGAGTCCCCCGTGACGGGCGGCGGCAGCCCCGTCCCCACCCTCCCCGGTGACTACCCGGCTTACTATGCGGCCGTGGCCAGGGCCCTGACCGACGGCGGCACCAACCCGGTGACCGCGCTGGAGGCGGCCGCCGCCCTCGACGTACTGGAGGCGGCGCGCCGTTCGGCCCTCGACGGAGTGGCGGTGAAGCTGTGACGCACAACACCGAGCTGACCCCGAAGTTCCAGCCGGAACTCACCCCGCCCCTGGAGGAACTGGAGGCGCAGGAACGCCGCCTGGTCTTCCGGCAGTTCACGTACGAGGACGCGTGGGCGCTGGGCTCCCTGCTGGTGGAGCTGGCCCGGGAGCGGCAGGCGCCGGTGGCCATCGACATCCGCCGCGGCGGCCAGCAGCTCTTCCACGCGGCCCTGCAGGGCTCCGCCCCGGACAACGACGCCTGGATCGACCGCAAGCGCCGGGTCGTGGAGCGCTACGGCTCCGCCTCGTACCTGGTCGGCGCCCGTTTCCGCGCCAAGGGCAGCACCTTCGAGGAGTCCTCGCGCCTGGACCCGGACGAGTACGCGGCCCACGGCGGCTCCTTCCCGATCACGGTGGAGGGCGTGGGCGTCGTCGGCACGGTGACGGTCTCGGGCCTGCCGCAGCTGCAGGACCACCGGTTCGTGGTCGAGGCGCTGGAGGAGTTCCTGAGCAAGGACCGTTAGCGACCGTTGGTCCGAGACAGGAATTATCGCCGGGGCCTCCCGCGTTGGCATCTGCCATGAAGGAGATCATCGGCAAGTACGGCATCTGGAACGGCGGCGGTCTGCGCGGGGAGGACCCGGCCCAGCGGGGCGAACGGGCCGAGGCCGCCTCCGAACTGGAGGAACTCGGGTTCGGCGCGATCTGGCTGGGCGGCAGCAGTTCCGCCGCCAACGCCGCCCCGCTCCTGGAGGCGACCTCGCGGATCGTCGTCGGCACCAGCATCCAGAGCATCTGGGACCACGAACCCGAGGCCGCCGCTGCGAGCTTCACCGAGCTGAACGCCGCCCACTCCGGCCGCTTCGCCCTGGGCCTGGGCGTCAGCCACGCCAAGATCGCCGACCAGTACCGCCGCCCGTACTCGGCCCTGGTGGCGTACCTGGACGCCCTGGACGAGGCGGGAGTGCCTGCCGAGGGCCGGGTGCTGGCCGCGCTGGGCCCCAAGACCATCGAGCTGGCCCGGGACCGCTCGGCCGGCTCGATCCCGTACCTGATCACCGCGGACCAGACGGCACGGTCCCGCGAACTCCTGGGCGAGGGGCCCCTGTTGGCCCCGGAGCTGAAGGTCGTCCTCGAATCCGACCCCGCGAAGGCCCGCAGCGTGGCCCGCGACTGCCTGGCCATCTACCTGGGCCTGCCCAACTACACCAACAACTTCCTCCGCAACGGCTTCACGGAGGACGACCTGTCGGACGGCGGCAGCGACCGCCTGGTCGACGCGGTCTTCGCCTGGGGCACGGACGAGCAGATCCGCGCCCGCGTCGACGAGTTCATCGAGGCGGGCGCGGACCACGTGGCCCTGCAGATCGTGGACGGAGGCCCGCGCTCCAGCATCCCGAGGCAGGCCTGGCGCAGCCTGGCGTCGCTGCTGAAGTGAGCGAACCGCCTTACGCGTAACCGCCCTACGGGTAACGCCCTACGCGTCCTTGAACTCCTGGCGCTGACGCCCGAGCCCCGTGATCTCCAGTTCCACCACGTCACCGGAGCGGAGATAGGGCTTGGGCTCGGGCTCCCCCATCGCGACCCCGGCCGGCGTACCCGTGTTGATCACATCGCCCGGGTACAGGGTCATGAACTGGCTGACGTAGCGCACCACTTCACCGACGGGGAAGATCTGCTCGGCGGTCGTGCCGTCCTGCTTCAACTCCCCGTTGACCCACAGCTTCAGGGACAGGCTCTGCGGATCCGGGACCTCGTCCGCCGTCACCAGCCACGGTCCCAGGGGGTTGAACGTCTCGCAGTTCTTGCCCTTGTCCCAGGTCCCCCCGCGCTCGATCTGGAACTCCCGCTCGGACACGTCGTGCGCCACCGCGTACCCGGCGACATGCGCGAGCGCGTCCTCCACCGACTCCAGGTAGCGGGCCGTACGCCCGATGACGACCGCCAGCTCCACCTCCCAGTCGGTCTTCACCGACCGCCGGGGCACCAGCACCGTGTCGTAAGGGCCCACCACCGTGTCCGCGGCCTTGAAGAAGATCACCGGCTCGGCGGGCGGCTCGGCCCCCGTCTCACGCGCGTGGTCGTGGTAGTTCAGGCCGATGCAGACGATCTTCCCGATCCGGGCGACCGGCGGCCCGACCCGCAGCCCCGTGGCGTCCAGGGCCGGCAGTTCCCCGGCCTCCGCGGCCGCGCGGACCCGGCCCAGTGCCGCGTCGTCGGCGAGCAGCGTCCCGTCGATGTCGTCCACGACACCGGACAGGTCGCGCAGGACCCCGTCGGCGTCGAGCAGCGCGGGCGTCTCCGTTCCCGCCGTACCGACTCGCAGCAGCTTCATGATCACTATCTCCCTCTATTGCGGGGCGCCCACCGACGGGTGCAGCCATCGGATGACTGGTCGATCCTCCAAGCTGAGTGTCCAGTCCGCAATACCCGGTTCACGGACTGGACCGGTCAGGGACCGGTCAGGGACCGGTCAGGGACCGGTCAGGGACCGGTCAGCGGTAGAGAACCGCCCGCTCCACCGCCGCCCAGGTCGAACTGGTCACCACGTACAGCGCGGCCGCCAGCGGCACCACCGCCACGGTGAAGAGGGTGAAGAAGGACATGAACGGCATCACCTTGCCCATCGCGCCCGCCCCGGGGACCGGCTGCCCGTCCGTGACCGGCACGACCGGGTTCGCGGCCATCATGCGCTTGGTGCGGCGGTAGTTGAAGCTCGCCACCACCACCACGAACGCGAACAGGCAGACGTACACGAGCCCCGCTCCCTGGAACATCCCGCCGTCCCCGAGCGCGTCCGCCCAGCGTCCGCCGAGCGGCGCGGCGAACAGCTCGTGGCTGAGCAGTTCGTTCGCCTTCCCGCCGATCGTGGTGTTGGAGAACAGGTGGTACAGCAGGAAGAAGGCGGGCAGCTGGAACAGTCCGGGCAGACAGCCGGACAGCGGTGAGACCTTCTCCTCGGCATGCAGGGCCAGCACCGCCTTCTGGAGCTTGTCGGGGCTGTCCTTGTGCTCCTTGCGCAGCTCGGCGATCTTCGGCTGGAGCCTGGTGCGGGCCTTCTGGCCGCGGGCGGCGGCGCGGGACAGGGGGTGCACGAGCAGTCGTACGAAAGCGGTGAAAAGGACGATCGCGGCGGCGGCCGCGGTGGCGCCGAAGAGGGGGTGAAGCAGGTCGGCGAGATGCTGGACCAGATCAGCGAAGACGGAGAAGACGGACATGGGTGAGCCCTCCGGGGGTCTCGTCGTGCCGGAAGTGAGCAAGGCGGCATGACGACCCGCGCGGGGTGTCCTTACAGGAGTGAGCCCCTACGCGGCGGTCGCCGGGAGGGCGTGGCCGGGTGCTCGGGGGCGGGGGCGGCCCTTGGCGTCGGGGTCGCGTTGCGGCAGGAAGGCCGTACGGCGGTCGCGGTCGCGGATGGCCGTGCGGACCCGGGTGGGCGGCACGGCGGGCGCGCAGCGCGAGGCGAGCAGCGAGCAGGCGGCGAACGCGGAGCCGGCCGCGGCGGTCGCGGCGAGCGCGACGGCGGCGGAGAGGCTGCCCGTGTCGAGCAGGACGACGTCGAGGAGGAGGAGCAGGAGCGCGGCGGCGGGACGCATGCCGGCCCAGTTGCGGATCACGGCACTCCCCCTCTCCCCGTCGTCGGTCCTCCCCCGGTTATACCTGATCGACCGCGACCGGCTGCAAGAGCCTCTTCGGCCTGAGCAGGGCCCGGCTGACCGGATCCGCCGGGTCCGGGTCGAGTCCGGGGCCCGGCAGCATCAGCACGTCCTCGACCGGTACGACCCTCGCGCAGGCGGGGCATTCACCGTAGGAGCCGAGTTCGGTGCCGCACTCGGCGTGCTGGAAGATGCGCATCACCGTCTCACCGTGGTGCTCGCGCCCCCAGCGGCCGAGGGCGCGCAGGGCGGGCCACAGGGCGATGGCGCGGTCGGTGACGACGTACTCCTCGCGCGGCGGGGACTCCTGGTAGCGGCGCTTCTCGAGGATCCCCTCCTCGGTGAGCATCTGGAGGCGGGCGGCGAGGACCGCGCGCGGGATGCCGAGGTGGACGAGGAAGTCGTTGTAGCGCCGGACGCCATAGAGGGCGTCGCGGACGACGAGCAGGGTCCAGCGCTCGCCGACGATCTCCAGCGCGCGGGCGATCGAGCATTGCTGTGTCGCGTAGTCCTTGCCCAGTGCCATGAGGCCCACTGTAACCATTTTCCGGCTATAGGTTCAATGACCGAACCTACTCTGCTACCGTCTCCGCCATGACTGGGTTCAGTGAACGAACTGTGACTGCGGCGCAGGTCTCGCCCGCCCCGCCCGAAGCGTCCCCGCGCCCCTCCGCGACCCTGGCCCTGACCAGCGCCGCCACCGCCGTGGCCCTCATGACGTACACCGCGCCCATGGTCACGCTCCCCGAGGTCGCCGCCGATCTGCACACCCCGCTCTCCGCCCAGGCGTGGCTCCTGAACGGCACCCCGCTCGGCCTCGCCGCCCTCCTCCTGGTCGCCGGCAGCCTCGCCGACGACTACGGCCGCCGCCGGATCTTCGTCGCGGGCACCCTCGCGCTGGGCCTCACCACCGCCCTCGGCGCGCTGACCTCGACCACCTGGCTGTTCACCCTGGCCCGGATCGCCCAGGGCGCGGCCAGCGCGGCGCTCCTCGCGAGCAGCCTGGGCCTGATCGTGCACGCCTTCCCCTCCCCGAGGGGCCGGCTGCACGCGACCGGCGTGTGGGGCGCGTTCGTGAGCGGCGGCATAGCGGTCGGCCCCCTGCTGAGCGGCGCGCTGCCGAACTGGAGAGTGTCCTACGGCGTTCTCGGCGCCGCCGCCGTGCTCGTGGCCGCCCTGTCCGCACGGCTCCTGACGGAGTCCCGGGCCCCGCGCGGCGGCCGCCCCGACCTCGCCGGAGCCGTGACCTTCGGGCTCGCCCTGGTCGCCCTGGTCGCGGCGCTGACCCTGGGCCGGGACGGCTGGCTGCGGGCACCGGTCGGCCTGTTGCTGCTGGCGTCCGTGGTCCTGCTCGCCGTGTTCGCGGCGGTGGAACGCCGCTCGGCCACCCCGATGATCGACCTGGACCTGCTGCGCCACCGCCGTTTCCTCGCCTCGTCCGCCGGCGGCCTGTTCACGGGTCTCGCGGTGATCGGCATGTTCAGCTTCCTTCCGGCCCTCCTCCAGCAGACGGTCGGCCTGTCCGCCATGGACACCGCCTGGCTCTTCCTCCTCTGGTCCGGCCTGTCCTTCGCGGTGGCCCTCCAGGTCCGGCGCCTCGCGGGCCGGGTGCCGCCGCGCTGGCAGCTCGCGATCGGCTTCCTGCTGCACGCGGCCGGCGTGCTGACCATGCTGGGCTCACTGGACGCGGGTTCCTGGGTACGGCTGCTCCCCGGCCTCGTCGTGGCCGGCATCGGCAGCGGCCTGCTCAACGCGGCGCTCCCGCTGCTCGCCGTGGAGTCCGTCCCGGCCGGGCGGGCGGCGATGGGGTCGGGCGCCCAGCAGACCTTCCGTTACATCGGCTCCTGCGCCGGAGTCGCCCTGACCATCGCGCTCGCCACCTCCTCCGGCGGCGGCCTCGCCCACGGCGCGGACATCGCGATGCTGGTGTCGGCGGGGCTGGCACTGGTGGCGGCGGCGAGCGTGGTGGCG
>NZ_JBHVYZ010000028.1:87965-93787 GCF_042880295.1 Streptomyces sp. NPDC058307 | reverse complement strand
CGCTGCGGGAGCAGTGAGCCCCTCAGGGCGGGCGCTGCGGGAGCAGTGAGCCCCTCAGGGCGGGCGCTGCGGGAGCAGTGAGCCCCTCAACGCGGCCGCATAGACATCAGCTTGCCCCACACCACCAGCCGGTACCGGGACGTGTACTCCGGGGTGCACGTGGTGAGGGTGAGGTAGTAACCGGGCGTGGTGTAGCCGTAGGTGGGGTGAACCGTCGAGCGCGGGATAGGGCGGATCACTCCCGAGTCGCGGGCCGAGGTCTGACGCAGGGCCTTGTCCACGGCGTACGTGTAGACCGCGCTCCGCGTCTCCACCCGGACGGTGTCCCCGGGCGTGAGGCGGTTGATGTACCGGAAGGGCTCGCCGTGGGTGTTGCGGTGCCCGGCGAGCGCGAAGTTCCCGGCGCCGCCCGGCTGCCCGGTGCCGGGATAGTGCCCGACGTACCCCTTGTTGAGCACGCTCCGCTTGCCGACGCCCTCGGCGACGGGGACGCGGAGGTGGAGACGGGGCACGGTAAGGATGGCGTATGCCTGGGACCGGCCCGGCGTCAGGGCGGCGGGGTCCGGGGCGCCGTCGTGGAGCTCCTGCTCGGCCCGGGAGCCCGGAGAAGCCGTAGGAGAGGACAGGGACCCGGACCCGGACCCGGCGGCCGTACCGGAATCGGCTCCCCCGCCGCGCCCCCACTCCCGCTCCAGCGCCTCGACCCGGTGCCGAGCGCCCCGCTCGGCCTCCCGGTTGGTCCACCACAGCTGGTGCACGACGAGCAGCAGCAGGACGACCCCTGCGGTGACCAGGAGTTCGCCGCCGGTCCACACCACCCGGCGGCGCCGCTCGCGCCGGCGCCGGGCTCCGTGGTGCATGACGCGCTGCCGCATACCTCACGCCTCCTCGGAACGCCTCCTGGGAACGCCTCTTCGGAACGCCCCTTCGGAACGCCTCTTCGGACGGGGCCGCCCGCACGATAAGGGCGGGGCCTTCAACTCACCAGTGCCGAACCCCTCGTAGAGCGGGCGAAGCGGTCGGGGCGTCCGGCATACCGAACTTCCTCCACAGGTTTTAGGAAGGGCTGTCAGAACTCTCGACAACCCCACTGGCCGCACCCGATGCTTCGACGTGGCATGAACGGGGCAGGCCACGACGCGAGTCACACGGCCGCGTCGATCCATCGGAGTTCGGAAGTTCGGAGTAGCCATGATCCGACGCAGAACGCTGCTGACAGCCGCAGGAGGCACCCTCCTCGGCAGCGCGCTGGCCACCGGTACCGCCCGAGCGGACGCAACGATCGCCGTCAGTCCGGGGACCTCGTACGGCACCTGGGAGGGCTGGGGCACCTCCCTGGCCTGGTGGGCCAACGTGTTCGGCGCCCGGGACGACTTCGCCGACATCTTCTTCACCACCAAGTCGACGTCATACAACGGCACTTCGCTCCCCGGCCTCGGCCTCAACATCGCCCGCTACAACCTGGGCGCGAGCAGCTGGAACTCCGTGGGCGGCACGTCGATGACCGCCTCGCCGAACATCCCCGCCTTCAAGCAGATCGAGGGCTACTGGCAGGACTGGAACAACGAGGACCCGACGTCCTCGGCGTGGGACTGGACGGCCGACGCGAACCAGCGGGCGATGCTGGTGAAGGCGACGGCGCGGGGTGCGACATCGGAGCTCTTCGCGAACTCCCCGATGTGGTGGATGTGCCTGAACCACAACCCCTCCGGCGCCTCCGACGGCGGCAACAACCTCCAGTCCTGGAACTACCGCCAGCACGCCTCCCACCTCGCCGCGACCGCCCTGTACGCCAAGAACAACTGGGGCGTGAACTTCTCGACCGTCGACGCCTTCAACGAGCCCTCCTCGTCCTGGTGGACGGCGACCGGCACGCAGGAGGGCTGCCACATGGACGCGACGGTCCAGGCGGCCGTACTGCCGTACCTGCGCAGCGAGTTGAACAACCGCGGCCTGACCGGCGTGAAGATCTCGGCCTCCGACGAGACGAGCTACGACCTCGCCCGCACCACCTGGAACTCCTTCAGCTCGACGACGAAGGGGTACGTGAACCGGGTCAACGTCCACGGCTACCAGGGCTCGGGCGGCCGCCGGGACCTCCTCTACACGGATGTGGTGACCACGGCCGGCAAGGCCCTGTGGAACTCCGAGACCGGCGACAGCGACGGCACCGGCTACACCATGGCCTTCAACCTGCTCTACGACTTCCGCTGGCTGCACCCCACGGCCTGGGTCTACTGGCAGGTCATGGACCCGTCGACGGGCTGGGCGATGATCGCGTACGACCAGAGCAGCCTCCAGCCGACGACGGTCCAGACGAAGTACTACGTCATGGCCCAGTTCGCCCGGCACATCCGCCCCGGCATGAAGATCATCGACACGGGCGTGAGCAACGCGGTCGCGGCCTACGACTCCTCGGCCAAGCGCCTGGTCATCGTGGCCCTGAACACCTCCACCTCGGCCCAGACCCTGACCTTCGACCTGTCGAGGTTCACGACGGTGACCGGCGGCTCCGGCGGTCTGGTCCCGCGCTGGAACACGGTGACGACGGGCGGCGACAAGTACGTGTCGTACTCCAACACCTTCCTGAGCGGCAAGTCGGTGGCCGTGCCGTTCGCGGCCAAGGCCGTGCAGACGCTCCAGATCGACGGCGTGACGATCTGAGCCGACACGTGAGGGGCGGAGGGTGCGGGCCGGCCCCGAGGCTCTTCTCCCCTTCACCGGGCCCTGGCCTGCACCTCCCTCTTCTTTGCCACTGATCGGCAGTACGGTGTCACCCATGCGCCCCGACACGCCTGCCGAGAACGTCGACCACAACGCCGAAGCGGCGCGCCTGGAGCGGACCGCCGACCGGTATCCCGAGGACGCCGAAGCCCTGCTCGTGCAGGCCGCGGCCCATCTGGAACTGGCCGGCGACCGCCCAGCCGCGTCCTCCCTCTACGACCGCCTGCTGGCCACGCAGGCGGGCCTGGAGAACCCGTTTCTCGTCCGCGCCCTGAAGGCCGCGAACCTCTGGGAGTACGGCCATGAGGCCGAGGCCCGCGCGATCATCGAGGGCGTCCGGGTGGCGTCACCGCGGGACCCGGCCCCCTGGGTGATCGTCGCGGAGGCCCTGGAGTCCCACGACGAGCTGGAGCAGGCGCAGGAGACGTTCACGCAGGGAGCCAGGGTGCTCCTCACCGACGTAGCGGAGCCCCCGTATTCCACGCATCCTCTGTTGTTCGGCCGCCACCGCGTCCGCCGGATGCTGGGCCTGCCCCACGACGACTGGGACGTCCTGGCGGACACCCTCCACACCTCCCCGGTCTCCCTGGACGAGCTGCACGACCCGAAGCGCGTCTGGTCCCTCGGCTCGGAGAACCCGGCGGAACTGGAGGCGGAGATCTCCCGCCTGCGCGCCGAACTGGGCACCTTCCGGGAGGCGTTGTCCCGCCCGTTCCCGGTGGCGGTCCTGCACTGGCCCGCCTCCGAACTCACGGAACTGGTGGACGCCTACCCTTCCCTCTCCGCGGAGTACCCCTCCCACGAGGAACACCTGGCGACGATAGAGGCGTCCCTGCGCGAACTGTCCGCCTCCGGCACGGCGAACCTGGGCATCGTGACAGGCACGGTCCCGTCGTACGAGGCCTTCGCAGCCTCGGAGGGCACGTCCCCGGCAGAGCCGTCACTCCTCCCCCAGTACGCGACGACCTTGGCGGCGCGCGGACGTGCGGTGGAGTGGCCGCCGCAGCGGGGGACGGCGTGCTGGTGCGGGTCGGGGCGGGTTTATGGGGAGTGCCACGGGGAGTGAACGGCGGAGTGGGGGCCGAGGAACTGAACTCGGCCCCCTTCTGCTATTTGCGTCGGTGACGTTGGGGCGAGAGCGGCGTTGGTGGCCCACCTTTCACGCCACCCGAGGCACACGCGCGCCCCCAACCAGCCGCCGGCCGCTGAGCAAACCAGGCGTGCCCCGAGACGCGACCGCGCACATCCAACTCCGCTCGCAGGGCAGCCGACCCACCCTCAACCCACCTGGGCCACCCGTCCCTCCGGGCCGCCCGCTCGCTTCTCCCCCGTGCTGGAGCGGACTGGGTCAAGGGTCGGCCGAAGGCTGATCGCCGCAGGCGACGCGACCGCAGGGAGCGCCCTTGAGGCAGGCCGCGGAAGCACGACACTGCAAAGAAGCGGGCGGCCCAACGGCACCAGCCCTCGGCGTAATAAGGGCCTCTCCCTTTCTGGGCAGATCCGCCAGGGATGGTGCCTCCACTCACGGAACTCCCAACTCCGTTATCAAGCGCACCAGTTATCCCGGCAAACGCCGTTGACCACACCTCTATTCGCACATACGATCCCCTTCACGCGGCCTGCCGAGACAGGGGAAGCTCGGCCCTCAGATATGCGGAACCGGAATCCGCGTCATCCACTTTTCTCACGGTCTCCATTTCCGGAGGACATGGACTGATCACCCATGCCCCGGCCGCGAAAACACGACCATGCGCGGGGCTCCGTTGCCCGCGAACAAAGACACGGGGAAGTCTCTTTGACAACCACATACGCACGAAGAGCAGCCAGACTGGCCGCCGGCACCGCCCTGACCACGGCGATCGCCATCGGCAGTGCAACGGTTGCCCACGCCGACTACTACGACGGCGGAATGCCTGGGCGCAGTTGGAACGTCAAGGCAGTCGGCATCAATGACACCTGGGTCGGCTTCCTCGACACGGGCCGGAAAAACTGGAACAACGCGGGAGCCGGAGCGAACATCGGGCGTACGTCCGGCGCGAAGGCCGAATTCACCGCTGGGCGCTATTCGCAGAGCTGGTACGGCGTTTACTCGCCGTCCGGATTCCGCCACATCAACCGCGTCTTCAAGATAAAGATCAACGCGCGGACGCTCGACCGCGACTCCGGCTCCCACATGACCGAGTGGTGCCGCAGCACGGCCACACACGAACTGGGGCACGGGCTCAGTCTCGACGACAATCCGAACACGTCGAGGGTGTCGCTCATGAAGCACAGCCGCAACCGGACGACCATCCAGAAGCCTCAGCCGTACGACGTCTCCGAGGTCAAGAGGATCTACTCATGACCGCGGTCAGGAACGTCCTCGTCAGCGGTACAGCACTGCTCGCCGCCGTGGTCCTCGTCGGCTGCTCCACCGACGGTTCGCCCGAGGGGAAGGCCAAGCCCAAGGCCGTAGCCGCAGCGGACGTCGTCCCCTACGCGGCCGACTACCCGTCCTACGACTCGGTCGACGCACTCGTGAAGCAGTCGGACGTCGTCATCACGGGCACAGTGATCGGCACCCAAGTACGGGAGTTGAGCCCCGAGGCGCCCACGAACGACGATCCGGTCGCCAACCCGCAGGCGGGGCTCTCACCCGAGGAAGCCGCCGAGTCCGATCCGGTGGTCGTCACCGTTTCCTCGATCAAGGTCTCCCAGGTGCTCTCCGGTGCCGGGGACGTGAAGGCCGGCGACACCATCGAGGTCTCCCAGCTGGGCGGCACGCTGGACGGAGTCACGTACAAGGAGCAGGAGACCACCGCTCTGGCCGAGGACAGCACCGAGTACGTCCTCATGCTCGCCGACCAGGGCGACAAGAACCCCTTCGACCTGCTCAACCCGCAGCAGGCCCTTTACACCGTCGGCAGCGGCGACGAGGTCACGCCCGTGGCCGAGGGAGGGTTCGACGACATCGGCACCGTCGACGAACTGGCCGCCAAGGCAGCCGAGGCGAAGTAGCACGGACACAACCGGACGTGGGGCCGGGGGCTCCCAGCAGCGGCACGACCCCCAGCCTTCAGGAAGTACCGCCCCACCCCCTTAGCACGCCCCCCCCCACG
>NZ_JBHVYZ010000028.1:32809-87955 GCF_042880295.1 Streptomyces sp. NPDC058307 | reverse complement strand
ACCGGTCCCCCCCGGTGGCGGTGGGTGGTTTCTACTACCTGGCCCCCGACCACTACGTGCCCCAAACGCCTCCGTTGGATAAGTCCCACGAAAACAACGGGCGGTGGCGCTGGCCCCCCCCCCCCGCCCCACGTCCGCATGCCTTCAGGACGTCAGCCGCAGCGCCTTGAGCACGCCCGCGCTCAGGGCGACGTCGTTGTCCTCGCCCGGGACCGCGTGTCCGTCCTCGACCCCGTACACACCCTGCGTGGTGTTCACCAGGGTGAAGCGGTTGCCGTCCAGTTCGTCGAGCAGCAGGACGTACTCCTTCCCAGCGGCGAGGTCCGCTGTCTCGGGCCCGGATCCGGGTGTCGTATAAGCCAGTTCGATCCTGCCGCCCGCGGGGGATGCCCCCTTGGCCGTAGCCAGCACCTGGGCCGTGGCGACGGTTTCGGTGAGACCGTCGGTCGTCTCCTCGTGTCCTGCACCGAGCCTGGCCCGGACGATCAGCACCGACGCATCCTCCAGCTCGGCAGTCGTACCGAAGTACGGCTCGTCGGCCATCGGATCACCATGGCTCCCGCCAGGCTCCTTCGGGTCATTCAGAGCGAACACGGCGACTGTCGTGACCGCGGCGGCGGCCGCGCAGGCGACGGCGGCCACGAGGAACCCACGCCGGGACGACCGCCTGGCCAGCACTCGCGGCTGCGTCTCGATGGACCCGACCAAGTCGGCGAGCTCTTCCCGCGCACGCGCCGACAAACCGTCCACCGTCGCGTCCGGCATCGGATTGGCCTGCTGGACAAGGGACTTCACATGGGACTTGTTGATCATGCCGACTCCTCGGGTGAGAGGGACGCGGGTGAGGCGTAGACATCACGGAATGCTTCACGGGCACGATGCAGCCGGACCCACACCGCCGGACCGCTGCATCCGAGCACCTCGGCCGTCTCCGTCGTGCTGAGCCCGTCCCAGTAGCGCAGGAGCAGGACGTCCCGGTGCTGCTCAGGCAGCCGCTCAAGGGCTTCGAGAACGCTCGAGTCCTCTTCCGACGCCGGCGCACGGTCCAGTTCGTCGGTGATGAACCGGTGCAACTCGGTCAGCCGGGCCGCAGCACGGTGGTGGTTGCTCAGCAGATTGCGCGCGGTGACGAACAGCCAGCCGGAGCCGACCTCCCCACCCTTGAGCACGCGCTCCCACGCGATCCGGAAAACCTCCGCCGTCAGCTCCTCCGCCGCGCTCCGGTCGCCGACCCGGCGATACAGGAAGGCGGACACCCGTGGGTGGTCCCGGACATACAGGGCCGTGAACCGTGCGGCGCGTTCACGGTCGGTCGCGGTCTGAATGTTCTCCACACCTCATAGATGTCATGAGCCCGGCACTTCCTTACGGCCCACCGCTACCTTTCTTGCACCGGCTCAGGAGCCGACTTTCACGGCGACCCGCGCGTCATCGACCAAGGCATCTACGCGACTGTCATGAAGCAGCGGCCCAATGGCGACAGGCAGTAGGCGGGGCCCGCCCCACAACCTGCCTCGACTGCATCCGAGGTGGACTTGCCCCCACCGTGGGCGGCAAGCCCCCGTCCATGGGAATCTCCGCACCGGTGATGAACGAGGACGCGTCGCTCAGCAGAAACACCACAAGCGGAGCGTTGTCATCAACAGTCTCACTCCGCCCGACGGCGTCTCCCTGATCGTGGCGCCCGAAAGGCTTCCGATCCCGTTGAATGGTTGCCGCATTGTTGACCGGCCCATGCACCCGGCCGTGGGTCTCCTGAGCTCGGCGCCAACAGCCCAGTCGGCCTCAAGACTGACATCCAGCCGACAGCACTCGCCACCCTCCGGCCGGACACCGGTCCCGACCGCGACAGCCCCGCCCGAGCCAAGGCAGCGGCCTCAGCAGCCTCCCTGCCCATGAGCCACTCCAGTGACCACTACTACGTTGTCGACCAGCCGTTAGGCCTGCTGATCACTTTCGGAGATCAGTCATGGCGGAAGACATAGCCGTAGCAGGTAGGCAACCCCTTTCTACCAACCTCTTGCCCGGACTCGGCGATCTATCAGCCGCTTACCCGTGCCGCAAACGGCTCGGCATGCGTCGGCACTGACGCCACCAACGCGATCCACGACCCGTCCGCGAACGCCAGCTCAAAGCGGCCTCGCTGGAGCATGCCCTTGGGACTCGCGCGGACGCCGACGACGGCAGCTCGTGGTCCTTCCCACTGCAGTTCGTACGCCGGTGTCGTCTGCCAGAGTTTCGCGCGGTCCGCGAGCACGAGCACTCGGCGGTCAGTGAACGCGACCACCAGCCTGGTAGAAGGCAGACGCGCGACGCTGTAGTGAGTCACCAGAAACTGCCCGGCCTGGCTCTCCCAACCTCCGTACATGCCTTTGCCATGGGCCGCCTGAGCGAGGGTGTTGTCGACCGCCAGCTCGGCGCCCTCCATGGTTCGCTCCACACCCCCGACGGATTTCGGTTCGCTCGGCCGCAGGAATCTCTGTACCGCGCCGGGGAGACGGGACTTGATCCGGCGTTCCAGCTCCGACTCCTGGGGCGGCTGCCGCAACCACACCGGCCGCTCCGGTACCCCGGGGGCCATCTCGCCCTCGCAAACCGCGATCAGCTGTTCTCCCGACTGGAGGTGTGGCTGGACCTGGTCGCGGCAGTCGTTGTTCATTTCCGTGTCTCTCCGGTTGGACGAGTGGTCAGCCGAACGGATTGTCCCGGAACCGGGGTTCCACCGTCTGGTGATCGCGATCTGACGGATTGGCGATGCCGAGGTCCTCACGAGCCGCCGTGCTGGGATTGCGGTTCCCTGCCAGCCGATCGTCGGCTTCGTCGGCGCCGATACCCAGGGCTCCTTGCAGGCCTTCCTGGTTTGCCTGCCCGACAGGATCACCGGTGAGGCCGACCGCACCGAGCGCTGCCTTTCCGGTCGTCTTCACGGCCCGATGGGCGGCGAAGGCCGTCAAGCCGTCGGCGGTCTTGAGATCACCGACGTGCTTCCACGTCCACGGCTTGGCAGTGCTGAACCTGTTCGTCTTGGCGAGCGCCTTGAGCGCCTTCATGGCATCCGCGATCTTCCTCAGCGTGCTGGCGAGCCGTGCCACCAGGCTCGCAATGCGCGTGGCGGCCAAGGAGCCTTCGGCGGCAGCCGCAGCAGCTCCGGCAGCAGCCGAAACGCCTGCGGTCAGCGCGGCGAAGGCTGCGGAAGCAGCGAGAGTGATCAGCGCCCACTCGATCAGCTCACGGATGACCGTCTCGACCATCTCCTGGATCACGCGGCACTCTTCCGCCGCTTCCCGGAGCAGCTCGGCCGTTCCCTCCATGTCCGCGGCCTCGGCCTCGAACTCCGCTTCCAGGTCAACGAGTTCGTTCAAGAAGGCATCCGCTGCCTCGCCGGACCATTCATGGGCGAGATCTGCGCGGTCACGCCGCTGGTCGGCCAGGAGATCACGGAGCTCACCAGCCTGCTTGGCCCACAGATCAGCAGCGTCCTGCAGTCCTTCGGGGTCGCCGGTGACGAATTCGAGCTGCTCGGCCAGCGGTTCCACCACCGGGCGCATCAGCTCGTCGAGCAACCCGCTGAGCGGGCTCATCCAGTCATTGACCTTGCCGTAGGCATCGACCGCCGCACCTGCCGGCCCGCTCACATCGCCCCCCGAGCCTGGGCAGCGATGCTACGGACCTGGTCCACCGTGTGGTCCTCCACTTCCTGGTACGAGCGGCCAGTTCGCTCGATGAACTCGGCGATCTGCTCCTGCTGTCCCGCGGCATAGTCGAGATTCTCCAGCGTGGCGTCAACACGCTCACGGTAGTCCTGACCGGTCTCCTCGGACTCCGGGAGCTTGCCGAAAGCGTTCGCACCGGGAGAGTGCGCGCCCAGTGCTTGCCGGATCTGCCGCAGCCGATCAGCGCGGTCATGTGCGGTCCTTGAGAACCGGGTCAGTGCGTCCTGTGTGACTGCATACTGCGGCGCCATGCATCCCCCGTGCAGCGTGTGGTGTTGGTCAAGATTCTCAAAATTCCTAGCACGAAGCCGCATCGGAGCCAACAGGGGCATCCCGCAGAAGCCAGGTGGGACCGCTTGATCGCGCCAAAAAACGACCATGGTTCTTCAAAAACGGGCTTCGCACGAGTCAGTTCTCGCGCAACTTGAGTTCCTGTGGCAGGGCAGAAGTCGAGTTGGTGATCACACACCTGCAGGTTTCTGCCGATCACCCGCGATCTCACATCCTTGGGTACCGCCGCTCACCCGGCCCGACAGCCCCATCGCAGGGGTCCGCTGCTCAGTGCTGCCAGCGAGAAAAGGTGAACACCGTTCCCGCCCTGTTGTACCGGGTGGTGCAGTCCCTGCTTCGAGTCACCAACGACGGGACGGTGAGCCGGCGTGACGTCGTCACGGCTTGCCCGCGGATCCGGTTCCGCGCGATCGACTCGGGCCGGCAGGATGCAATAGTCATCGATCGAGACGACATACGTTCCTGAGGCGCGACACCATTGAACTACTTGAGGCCTTCCTCGCCGGAAGTCTCCAAACGCATGTCCCGGCAGGTCAGCAAGGACACAGGGTGCGAGCTGGCGGTACGGCGCCTTCTCCACGCAGCGGGTCTGCGCTATCGCGTGGAGTACCCGGTGCCGGGCATGGCGCGGCGCCGGATCGACGTGGCGTTCACCAGCGTGAAGGTGGCTGTCCTGATCGACGGGTGCTTCTGGCACGGATGTCCGGAGCATGCAACGCAGCCGAAGGCCAACGCGGAGTGGTGGCGCGCGAAACTGGACCGGAACACGGCGCGTGACCGGGAGACGACCGAGCATCTGATCGCGGAAGGTTGGACGGTGCTTCGATTCTGGGAGCACCAGGCTCCGGGAGAAGTGGCCGTACAGGTGGCAGCGGCCGTTGAACGGCGTCGAATGGAAGAGCCCAGGGGGAAAAAAGTATGAGTGGATTGACCTTCGTCGATGTGTGCTCCGGGGCGGGTGGACTTGCCCTCGGACTGGAACAGGCGGGATTCGAGCCGCGCCTGCTGCTGGATGACGACGAAGACGCTGTCACCACTCTGCGGGCCAATCGGCCGCATTGGAACGTACTTCACACCGACCTGTTGGACTTCGATCCGGCCGAGCATCCCGTAAGCCATGACGTGGACCTCCTCTCGGCCGGCCTGCCGCGGGTGAAGTCGAGTGCGACTGTCGGGCGCACGGATTCAGGAGCCGAGGAGCGCTTGCTGACGGCCACGGTCTATCTCGTCCATGCGATCAGGCCTCGCGCGGTGCTCATCGAGAACGTGCCCGGGCTCGCGCATTCGGACGCCTATCAGCAGTTTCGTGATTTCGCACGAGCCGAACTGGCCCACCTGGGATACGAGTTCAGTTGGTTCGTCGTGAACGCAGTCGACTTCGGCGTGCCCCAGAACCGCAAGCAAGGCGTCCTCGTCGCCATCGAGCGGCAGGGGGGCTCGACATTCCGGCCACCGGCACCGACCGTGGAGCAGCCCACGACGGTCGGCGCCGTTCTGGGACCGTCCATGGCCTCACGGGGTTGGCCGGACGCCGCCCGCTGGGCCGCCCAGGCCGATCGACCGGCACCCACTCTGGTCGGCGGCTCGAAGAACCGGGGCGGCGCGGACCTCGGACCGACGGGAGCCAAGCGGACCTGGGCGACCATGGGTGTCAACGGTCACACTGTGGGCGACGTCGTACCCGACGCGGACTTCGTCTGGGATCCCGAACTCGGCAGGGACAACATGGTGAAGATCACGGTCGAGCAGGCCGCGCTGCTACAGGGCTTTCCCGAGACGTGGGAGATCACCGGTCGCAAGACCGCCCGATACCGCCAGGTCGGGCACGCGACACCACCGCCTGCGGGAGAGGCACTGGGGAGGGCTGTCGCCGCAGCGCTGGTTCGGGATCCAGCAGTCCCCGCTGCCGGCTAGACTTCGGCCACATGACCAGCACGGCGTCGCCCAAGTCCGTCCTCGACCAGCCATTCGTCCTCGACCTCTTCGCAGGTCCCGGAGGGCTGGACGTCGCCGGTCACTCGCTCGACATCCCGAGTCTCGGAATCGAGTGGGACAGAAGCGCCTGCCTGACCCGGTACGCCGCCGGGCTGGACACCCTTCACGCCGACGTGAGCGCCGTACGCAGGGATGCCTTCGAGTCGTTGCCGCCGGAGATCAACGTGCTCGCCGGTGGCCCGCCGTGCCAGACGTACTCGGTGGCCGGGCACGGCGCCGGGCGCCAAGCCCTGGACAGGGTCAAGAAGTACATCGATCGTCTGATGCCGGGTGACTCCGACAAGAAGATCGACGAAGAACTCAAGGATCTCCCCGATCCACGCACCGCCCTGGTCCTCGAACCTCTCCGGTACGCGATTCAGGCAACGCGAAGCCCCAACCGTGGGAGCCGACCGTACGATGTGATCGTCTTGGAGCAGGTTCCCGCAGTGGCTCCGCTTTGGGAGCACTACGCCAAGGTGCTGGCCGAGACCGGGCTCCCGGACGGGACCAGATACAAGGTTGTCGTCGGCGTTCTGGCCACCGAGACCTACGGAGTACCGCAGACGCGATCTCGCGCGGTGTTGATCGCTCGGCGTGAAGGGCTCGGCGAGCCCTCGCTCCCCTCCCCTACACACCGCTCCTACGACGCGAAGGAATGGAACCGGAACTACGGGACGAGCGCACCTGACCAGGTCATTCAGCCGACACTTGACGAGGGCGCCACGTCGACGAGCGACGAGGACAGACTTCCCTGGAGGTCGATGCGTGATGCCCTCTCGGACTCTGTGGGCTCACATCCCGGGCGTGTCACTCCATTCTTGGTCCGCTCGAACTACGGCAGTTCGGGTCATCCGGGTAGGCGTGGAGTGCGGACCGACCAGCAGCCCGCCACCACTGTCACCGGCCGCATCTCCCGCTTCGTGGTTTTCGAGCACCTCAACGAGAAGGTCGTCTACGAAGGCCCGCGATTCAGCATGAACGAAGCGGGCTTGCTGCAGAGCTTCCCGCCGGACTATCCCTGGTCCGGTACTGCTCAGGCTCAGCAGGTGGGCAACGCCGTACCTCCCCTCTTCGGTGCGCATTTGCTGAGCGCCGCTCTCGGGCTCCCAAAGCCGGCCCCGGAGGCACTGATGAAACCGTGGCAGTCAGCAACCGAGGAGCAGCGGGCCAAGCTGCGAAGCAATGGCTGCGGCGCCGCCGACCACTGCACCGACAGGTGCCCGCAGGCCAAGGACCAGGTGCCGCCGCCCTCTTCCGTGCGCCCCCGGAAGGGCAAGAAGGCGTCGGCCAAGTAGTCCGAGGCCGGCGCCCGGTCATTCCCGGAGCTTCCTGCCCCTGACCGGCGCAGTCTCCAACAGCTCTGCAAAGTAGCTGGTGAGCGCGGCCACGGACTCCTCCGGGACAGGGTCCTCGTCGGGCCCCTTCGGGAGGTCGTATCGCTCGACTGGTGGCGCCGACTCCGCTTCCGCGATCCAGTCCCGCAGATGGACGGGGTTGCGAGGTCGATCCGGCGCGAGGATGTCGTAGATCAGGGTCGCGCCAGCCGCGTTGATCGCAACGCTGAGGCCATCGACCTCTCGCCCAGTGGTGACGAGTCCGCTCTTCAACAGGCGGATCATGGCCTGAGCGGTGGGACGGTGGTCGATCATCTCCTTCTTCAGAACGCTGTGGATGAGGTCCTGGTTTCCGCAGGCTGCCTCGACCGGCTCGTAGTCCGCCCCGTTCCTGAACAGCTCCGCTGCCCACCACAGGCGTGAGAAACACTGCCGGTCGGCAGGTCCCCGGAAGCGCTCTGCGGCGACACGCCTTTCGGGCTTCTTCGCCGTCGTTTCCGAAAGGTGACGCCAGACCACGTAGTCAGGAGCAATCGCCAGCGCAAGGTGGTTCCACAAACGCTTGTCCGCCGCCTCTCGCCGTGTCAGGCGCAGCGTGGCATGGAGCCGTGGCGCGAGCCATGCGTCGGCTCGGGTACGGTCCTCCCGGAACTCGAACATGGCGTCTTCCACCAGGCTGCGGATCGGCTCGACCCACCATCTGGCGTCGTCCTCGGGAAGCGGCTCGACGACCTTGGCGAGGTCGATGCCGCCGTGAACCTGTTCGCCTCGGAGCAGCTCTTCGGTGAGGAACGGATCGACGGCCGAGGTGGCGAGCAGCGCCAGGCGCTCCGGTACGTGGTTCGGTTGGGTGATCACGTCTCACTCTCGCGGTTCATCTGTTCCAGGCTGCGAATTACATAGGCGAGCGCCTTGGTGGCATCGGCGCGGCGGACCGCCGCGTAGTGGATACGGGTCTGCAGTTCGACCCAGCCCGATTCACCGGTGCGCCGGCGGTGGACCTGTCGTAGGGCCTCCTCTACGTGGACCCCGGGAACGACGTCCGGGAGCATCTCCCGCAGCACCTCGCCCTGCCAGTCGGTCGGGAAGACCGGGCCCCCACCGGGTTCCACCTCGAGATCGCCGATGGCACCGTGGAACACCGCGGTCCAGACATCGGTGGCCATCTGAGCGACCAGAACGTCGCGCACCTTGCTGTCCACTCCCGAGCCGTTGCTGTCCAGCAGGCCGATCACACCCTCGACGTCAGTGTTCACGAACACCGTCGGGACTCTGGCCGAGGCGTCCACGATCCAGGGCGCGTCAGCATAGGTCTGGAGCCACTCCCGGGAGCTTTTCTTGAACGACGCTGTCTGGACGTCCAGTTGGAGCCCCCGGACCGGCTCGTCGGAGACCGTGTCGACGATCCAGCTCCGGTCGGTCTCGGCGATCGACCGTCCGCGAACTCCGTCCACCGTCCCGACGGCGTACACGGCGAGGGAAGCACGGCCCAAGTGGTCGTCACGGAGCACCTCCAGCGATCCGGACCAGTCCCGTCCGCCCTCCGCGTCGAGCATGAGATCCGCAGAGGTGCGGACGTTGGTCTCGCCGTCAGTCAGCACGGCAAGGACACGCAGATCGGACCAGGCCGCGTCCGGCGCGTTCGCCCCCGGTGGCAGCGTCGCCGAGAGGCCGATCGTGGCGCTCACCCAGTCGGTGTGGCCGGCGATGCCGAGCGCGACCGACTGCTGCTGGGTCGAGTACGCGGCGGTCTCCAGTTGGTCGCGGGTGCCGTCAGAGAGCTTGAGGGAGACTGAGGTCACTCGCAGAGTGACCGGCCGATTGAGCCTCTTGTACGGGTAGATCTTCACGCGTCACTCCCCTTCCCGGCACGGAGTTCGAGGACGAGGCGGGTGAGGGTGGTCCTGACCGGGTGACTACTCACATCGGTGAATCCTTGGAACTTCGCGCGACGTACGCCAGGAGTGAAGCGCAGGGTCCCGTCCACCACCTCGCAACCCTCTACAGCCACGAGTTCCGCCCACTCCAGCTTCGGACGGCCTCCGGACCGCACGTCCAGCTGCGCGACCGGCACCATCGGGACGATCTCGTCGCCACGGGGGATGCTCACTTCGGCGGTGATCCGCCACTCTCCGTCGTCGCCGACTGTCGCGTCGAGCGTGTCCAGCACCGGAACCACCGGCCCGGCGGGCGCCTTGGCCTTTGGCCTGGTTCTCACGGTCAAGGCCTTGCGCACAGCCTCATTGCCGTCGCGGCTACTGCTGCGCTTCGGACGCGCAACTAGTTCCCTGACCGCATTGTTGACCTCAGCCGTCAGCGCACTGATCCGCCGATACGCAGACGGGGACCAGCGCAGAGTAAGCTCCTCCGTCTGTCCCCAACGGTCATGCTCAGGCGGTTCCGCCGCACGCAGGAATTCCTCTGCTTCCTTAGCGAAGGGAGCAGTCTCTCCGGCTGCCTCGCCCGCCAGTAGAACGGCCTGGAAGGGATTGGTCCCGAGCGGCAGTCTCTGAACCCCGGCCCTCTTGACGGTCATACGGTTGCCGCGCAGCGAGTGCACCTGGTTCTTCCCGCCGTCCCCGTCCCCCTCGGCCTCGGTGACCAGAAGGACCGCCTGGTGTGTGCCGAGCGTCCCTGGGGCGCCGCCGGACAGCGGCAGCTTCAGCGGGACGTTTCGCGCCGCGACCTGCCCGGCTTCGGTGAGACGGTCCACCGTAGTGCCCTCGTAGTGCGCCCTGAGAGCACGAGTCCGGGCGGGCTGTTCGACAGACGGATCCACCTGCTTCTCCGGCACGACCTCCTTGCCGTTCTGGAAGGCACGGACAGAGACTTCGAGGAGCGGCAGCCTGCTGCCTCCGCCGGTCATCGCGGCCCAGAAGTCACGTCCCAGCGCTTCTACCAGACGACCGTGCATCTTGCGGATGTCACGCGTGTCCTCGTCGCCGTCCTCAACACTGCCGGTCTCATCGTCGGCGTCGGACCTGCTCTCGAGGCTGGCCACGTCGTGCGCACCGACGATGAGGAAGGAGGTACCGGGTTCGTCGCTCTCCCTGGTCAGATACAGACGTGCCACGGTCTCCTCGTCCGCCCACCAGGAACGGGCGACCATCGCACCGGGCGAATCGGGATCGGGGCGTCCGAACCAGGCCGGGCCCGCGTATGTCTCCCCCTCCACTTCTCGCCACGGCAGTTCGAGACGGCCGATGACCCTTCGCTCGGTACGTCCTTCGTGAGGCACGGACAGAGTGGAGTTGATGAGCACGAGCCCGAGGGCGCTGGTGGCCCACAGCGTCGCCTTGCCCAGGCCGTACGAACCACCCGCGCTGGGACCGGACTTGAGGCTCTCCAGTTGGCGCCTCACCACCGCGGCGAACTTGCCGTCCGCGTAGTCGTCGCCGATGAGCCCGGAAGCGTTGTAGTCGTCCACACGCAGCAGGACCAAGCGGCTCTTCTCGTACATGTCGCGTACACCGGCGTCCACGACCCGGCCGACCTTCTGATCAGCGGCGGCCTCCGAGACGGCGGAGTAGTGCGGGAAGAGATCGTTCCAGAGGATCGCCTCACGGAAGGAGTCCAGGGCCTCACCGGTGAGTTCGTGCAGGGTGTAACGGACCCGGACCGGACGACCGTTCTCCGTAAGACGCTCGTCCAGGCTGTTCTGGCAGGTCTCGCGAGCGAGAACCTGGACGTCGGCGTCGAAGGCGAAGGCCGCGGCATTGCCCATGTCACGACCACCGTCGTGATAACCCGGGCGGTGGTACCAGGTCACCGGGAGGCCGGCCTGGGTGTCAGTCGTGCGGGTATGCACCGTCCCGACGTCGGTGCCGAGCGCCTTTGCGATGTCCGTCATCACGGTAGGGCGAGGCGTCGACCGGCCCGTGATCCACGCGGACACGGCGGCCCGAGTCAGCTGGAGCTCGTCGGCCAGTTCGGCCTGTGTCTTCCCTGCGAGCTTGAGCTGTCGGGCCAGCCAGGGTCCGAACTCCTCACCCGTATCCACGTACCACCTGCTCTTCCCCTGGAGCCGCGTGCAGCTCGCATGTCGTAGACCAGGAGGCTAATTTGACGACCTGAACACTGTCAACCAACAGTTGATCGAGCCCAGACCTTCCAGTCGGCTGAACGGATAGAACGAGTTGCCCGACTTTGACAGTATTTGCGTCCATATCGCCCTGGGGAGCTCCCAACTTTGGGTCTGGCAGGGGGAGTTGAGAGCAGGAGGGGTTGACCGCCAGAACCGGCCCCAGATAATATGAGGAACGGCGAAGAGTTTCGCCCCGCTGGTGAACCTGAATGCAAATTCCAAGGGGGATCGGGCGGTAGGACAGAACCCTGTCCAAAATCGACCGAGAGCCGAAGGCCACAGGTTTACCCTAACCTCGAACAAGCCCCCCTCGACCAAAATTGAGACACTGGCTGCATGGGCTTGCAACCTGCTACGCTAATTTGCCAGTGAGGACATTTCGTCCAACGATTTCGTACATCTATTTCCACGGGGGGGCATTTACGCTTCACTGCACCCCTGCGACAACGACACCGACAGGGGTATTTTTCATGGATGAGTATTACGGATATGATTTAGATTCGGACCGCGGCCGAAGCCATCTCGAACTTGACATTGCCATTGGGGTGGTGGAGATGAAGGCGGCGGCGGACATCCTTAAGGGCCACCCGTGCGCAGATGAATTTGTCGACAGATTTCCATGCATGGCTCAATACTTTCAGGAACCTCCCGACGAAACCACGCCCTCATCCTGACCATGCTGCAGCGCAAACCCGAGGATTAGGGGAACTCCTCGGAGCCACTCTGAATACGCCTTGACCAGCAGAAACAGATTTGTAATCCGTCTTTTCCAAGTCTTGGTCCACCACTAGCACACCCACGGGCCGGCTGTTACGAAATCGACAGCCGGCCCGTCACGCACACCTTCGTCCGACCAGTTGACACCTCAGGAGTCCTGGACAATGCCATCCTCTTTCCCTCCGGTTATTCAAACCGTCATTGAGCAGTCTTCCCGCGTCCTGCAAACTTATGCCGTAGACCCCGGCCTCGTAGCCGAACATGCCAATGGAGAGCGCCGCATCACTCAGGGCGGGTATGGTGATCGTCAACTTTTTGAGCTTGTCCAGAATGCCTCCGATGAAATCGCGGACGAGCCCGGAGGAAGAATCCAAGTCGTCCTCACAGCAACGCACCTTTACTGCGCGAACGAAGGCAACCCCGTCACTCCGGAGGGCGCGGAAACCATTCTTCGAATGAGCATGTCGAAGAAGCGTGGAGGACAGATTGGAAGATTCGGGGTAGGAATTAAATCGGTTCTCGTCGTTACTGACGCTCCAGAATTCTTCAGCAGCACCGGAAGTTTCGGTTTCGACCGCGCCTGGTCGTTCGAGCAAATTAAAAACGTGCCCGGAGTGGCCGCCCATTACGGTCAGAATTTCGATGCCCCGGTGTTGCGGATGGCCCGTCCTCTCGACGTGCAGGCTGAGCGCGCCACCGACGCTGTCCTGCACGAGCTGCTGACCTGGGCGACCACCGTCGTACGCCTACCCTTGCTGCCGAAGGCGGACCGCCGGCTCGGCCTGGACATGCACGGAGGACGCGCCAAGGAAAACGGTGAGCCGCGCGACGAGTTCCCCGTGGGCTTCCAGCTCTTCTCCCCGCATGTCGCGAAAGTCATCCTTGAGGACCGGCGTCATCTCCCGCCGGCTCGCAGGATTCTGACGGCTCGACAGGCCGGGGACCTGCACACCGTGACCGAGGAGAAGAACGGGCGAGCCAACACCATCCGCTGGCGGGTGTTCACCACCACCCACACCCCCGGTCCGGCGGCCCGGGCGGATGCCGGCGAACTCCACGACCGGCTCTCACTCGATCTTTCGTGGGGGGTTCCGGCCCTGGAGAAGGATCCGGAAAGCGGCTTGTACGTCAATTCGCGAACTCGTGGCCGCGGTGCGTTCTGGTCATTCTTCCCGACCAAGTACGAGGTGTCGTTGAGCGGCATCCTCAATGGAGCCTGGAAGACCAATGAGGACAGGCAGAACCTTCTCGACTCGTCCCCCTTCAACCAGGAGATGATCCGGGTGGCGGCGCAGCTGGTCGTCGACTCCCTTCCCGCCCTGGCGCCCGCCGAGGACCCCGCCGCCTACCTCCCCCTGCTGCCCGGTCGGGTCAAGGAATCGATCAGCTGGGCCGACGAGTTCCTGACCCGGGAGATCTGGGCCCGCGCCGCGGACCGTCCTTCCCTTCCCGACCAGGACGGCGTCCTGCGCGTCCCCACGGAACTGCGGATCCACCCGCGGCTCGACAGGGACCCGAACAAACTGTCCAGTTGGCTGCGGATGTGGAACCAGTGTCCCGGGCGCCCCTCTAACTGGCTGCACCCGAGCGTCGAGGCGGACGCCCTCCGCTCCGGAAAGGTCGAGCACATCATCAGCGCGGCCGGCCACGAGAGGACCGACGTCCGCAAGTGGCTGGAGGCGTTGGTCGAAAACGGGACCCCCGAGGCGTCGGCGGTGGCCGTGCGAATCCTCGCAAACATGATCGAGGCCAACTCCCCCTACGCCGAGGAGGCCCGCAAGGCTCACATCGTGCTCACCGAGGATCACGGTCTCGTCGCCCCCGTACACGGCAAGGTGTTCCGCCGTGCCGACCAGGGTGGCCTGCGCGAGGCTCTGGTGTACGTGGTCGACGAGCTTGCCCAGGATCCGTCGCTCGCTCATGCCCTCAACACCCTGGGCATCCGCGAGGCCGATGTCGAGGGCAGGTTCGTCAGCGTCCTCGACCAGGGCTTCGATCACTACAGCGACTCGGACTGGGAGCGCTTCTGGGAGTTGTTCCGTCAGGCGGGCGTCCGTCGGCTGGCCCACAAGGTCTTGGAGCGGGTGCCCGCTCCGGGCTCGACGCTCCGGGTGCGGACCGCCGACGGGCGCTTCCGGCCGGCCGAGGACTGCATGCTGCCGGGCGTCGTCGTCGACGCGAAGCGCGACCCGAACATCGCCGTCGACATGGCGTTCCACTCCGACGACACCCCGTTCTTCGCCCAGGTAGGTCTGCGGGAGAGGCCGTCCGGCGGGGTGCAGCCACAGGGGGGCGAGGCGTGGTTCGAGGAGTACCGCCAAGCCGTCCACGCTTCCTACCTGCGTGGGTTGGACAGTCGCGCCCCACGCCCCACGCTGAACCGGATGAAGGTCGAGGGCCCGGCGATCGGTGGTCCGCTCCACCTCTTCCGCGCCCTCTCCGAAGAGTCCCGCGCCGCCTTCCTGAAGGTGCTGCCCGACGACGCCGTGGTGGACAACTGGATCCGTCAGATCGGCGCGCAGTCCAGTACTCGGAAGACAGTGACCTCGCCGATCCGGTGGATGCTGACGAAGTACGGCACGGTCGCCACCTCCCAAGGGATCAAGCCGCTGAAGGAGGCCGTCGGTCCGCAACTCGCCGCCTACCGTGACGTTCTGCCGGTCGCCGACATCACTCCCGAGAAGGCCCGCAAGCTGCGGCTCCCGACCACCGTCGACGAAGTCCCCTCCGACCGCTGGGACGCGCTCCTCGGCGAGGTGTCCCGCAGTGAGGACGACACCTTTGTCGGAGCCACCTACGTGATGTTGACCCGTTTCGGCGCCGATTTCCCCGAGGACTCCCTGACGCGTTGCCGGATCGGTGACGCCTGGGGCACGCGCCCCGACGACGAGATCACCGTCGCCGTCGGCACCGCCGAGTACCGGGCCCTGCGCGCCGAGCAGCTCCCGGCGCTGCTCGTGCCGACCGTCGAGGACGCTGAGCTGATGGCCGAGAAGTGGGGCATGCTCCGCTACGCCAACGTGATCAGCCGGGAGACTCGTGAGGTGCCGGAGGGCGACCCCGTGGCGCTGGTCGAGCTGTTCCCCGCCCTCCGGCACCGCCTGAACAGCGCAAACCGGAGCAGCATGGTGCAGCGATGCACCGAACTGGAGGAGGTCACCCGCACACCCAACGGTACGCACGCCTCCCCTCTGGACGCCGTGCGCCAGGACAACACCGTCAAGGTCCGGGTGCCTCTGGAGCCCGAGCGGATGCTGCGCCTGATCGACCGCGAGCTCGGCCTCGGCCTCGGCGCGGCCGGCTGCCGCTCAGTGCTGGAGCACCAGGACCGCATGGCCCGGGACAGTGAACTCAAGGCCGCTCAGAAGGCGGTACGCGAGGCCGAGGACGTGGTGGCCAAGATCGAGCTGCTGATCGGTGCCGACGCACTCCGGAACGGCCTCCCCGAGGGGCTGCTGGAGGCCGAACTCCAGATGACCGACGGCGAGGAACCGTCCGGACGCCGGATCGCACAGATGGCGTTCAACGCGCACGGCGACGGGGTGCTCCAGCAGCACGCCCGGGACATCCAGGCACGCTTCCCCAACGCGCCTGTCTCGTACGGGGGTTCGTCGGCCGCCATCGCGTTTGTCTCGGAGCTGAGGCTGCCTGTCGCGTTCGCGGGTTCGAGGACTCCGTCACCGCCTCCTTCCGAGACCGTCGAGGGCCCTCGGGACTTTCCGAGCCTTCACGAGTACCAGGAGGACCTGGTCAGGAACATCTCCACCCTGCTCGACCGGTTGGCCCCTCAGCGCGGAATGCTGTCCCTGCCGACAGGCGCGGGCAAGACCCGGGTCACCGCCGAGGCCGTGATCCGCTGGGTCAAGCGGGTCGGTGATCTCAAGGGCCCACTGCTGTGGATCGCGCAGACCGAGGAGTTGTGCGAACAGGCCGTCCAGAGTTGGAAGTTCGTCTGGAGCAAGGTCGGCGCGGAACGCTCGCTCACCATCAGTCGGTTGTGGAGCAGCAACGAGGTCGGGAACGTCGTCGACCAGCCCCACCTCGTGATCGCCACCGACGCAAAGCTGGAGCGGTGTCTGGGCACCGACCAGTACGCCTGGCTACGACAGGCCGCGCTGGTGATCGTGGACGAGGCGCACACCGCCATCTCCAAGCGATACACGGAGATCCTCGGCCAGTTGGGGCTCACCCAGTACGAGACCGGTCGGCACCTGCTCGGGCTGACCGCCACGCCGTTCCGTAACACCAACGAGGACGAGACCCGCCGCCTGGTCAGCCGCTTCGGCAACAAGCGACTCGACCAGGGAGTCTTCCCCTCAGGTGATCCGTATCGTGACCTCCAGGACTGGGGCATGCTCGCCCAGGTCGAGCACCGCACTCTCGAAGGCGGCCGGATCGAACTCACCCCGGACGAGAAGACGCACGCCGATCGTATGGCGATGCTCTCCCGTTCCGCCGAACAGCGGCTCGCCGACGACCACGCACGGAGTCTGCGCATCGTCGACTCGGTGGTGGACCTGCCGGACGACTGGCCGACGTTGCTCTTCGCCACATCCGTCGACCACGCCAAGTACCTTGCGGCCATGCTCAACGACCGGGGTGTCCGGTCGGCCGCCGTGGACTCGACGACCAGTGCGCAGGACCGTCGCAGTCGCATCGAGAAGTTCCGCAACGGACGCATCCAGGTGCTCACGAACTACGGTGTCCTGACCCAGGGGTTCGACGCACCCGCAACGCGCGTCGTTGTGGTGGCGCGACCGGTCTACAGCACCAACGTCTATCAGCAGATGATCGGCCGTGGCCTGCGCGGTCGCAGGAACGGCGGCAAGGACACCTGTCTGATCCTCAACGTCAGTGACAACATCGCGAACTTCGACACCCAGCTCGCCTTCACCCAGTTCGAGCACCTCTGGAGCCGTACGTGACCGACGCCTACCTCGACAGTCCCCCGCTCACCGACGAACAACGAGTCGTGGTCGAGCAACCCTGGGACGCGCGCGTGCTGGTCACCGCGGGGGCCGGGGCGGGAAAGACCCACACACTGGTGCGCCGACTCGATGCGCTGTGCGGTCAAGAGGATCCCGACGAGTCGTTGGAGGCCGCAGAGATCCTGGTGCTCACCTTCTCCCGAGCCGCCGCCCGCGAGTTGCGTGAGCGGATTGCCCGGCACGGCGAGCGGGCCCGTCGGGTGCGCGCCCAGACCTTCGACGCCTGGGCGTACGGGGTGCTCCTTCAGGCGCAGCCCGACGGCGAGTGGAGCGCGGCCGGCTTCGACGAGCGGATCACCGCCGCTGCCCAGGCGATCGAGAGGGGGGCGTTGGAGGCCGGGGATGCCGTTCCGCCCGCCCATGTGGTGATCGACGAGGTGCAGGACCTGTTGGGCAGCCGTCGGGAACTGGTGGAGGCGCTGCTCGACCGGTACCAGGACAGCTGTGGGTTCACCGTGGTCGGTGACGCCGCTCAGTCGGTCTACGGGTTCCAGATCGCCGACCCGGACGAACGGGCCGACGAGACCGGCCGGTTCTTCGACTGGCTCCGCTGCTCGTACCCCGACGACCTGGTGGAGCTGCACCTCACTCACAATTTCCGCGCAGTCACCCCCGAGGCCCGTGTCGCGCTGGCATACGGCCCTCGTCTCCAGAAGGTCTCCGACACGGAGCAGGCGGCCACACTCTACGAAGAGCTGCGGGGCCTGCTCCTGGACCCGGCCAACGGGCTGAGCGATCTCGACGATCCGCTCACCTTGGATGGATTGCGGAACCTCTCCGACACCTGTGCCATCCTCACACGCGACAACCAACAGGCTCTGGTGATCTCCGAACTGCTCCACGAGCACAGCGTCGAACACCGGCTGCGGCGCCCTCTCGAAGAGCGGCCGGTGCCGTACTGGGTGGCCGAGTTGTTGCGTCGTACGGAAGCCACCGGCCTCACAGAGGATCGGTTCCGCTCTCTGCTCGCGGAAATCCCGCTGCCGTACGAACCCAATACGAGCGCCTTGTGGACGGTGCTGCGTCGGGCCACACGCTCGGCCGGGCGCAATGCGCTCGATCTGGAAAGGCTGCGCCGCTCGGTGGTCGACGGCAGATTCCCCGACGAGGCTGCCGACCCGGAGACGACGCGGATCGTCGTCTCCACCGTGCATCGGGCCAAGGGCCTGGAGTTCGACAGGGTGATCGTTCTGTCCCCGCCCACCATCGCCGACCTCCGCAAGCAGTACAAGGAAGAGTTCGATCCCTCCGCCGAGGCGCGAGCCTTGTACGTGGCCATGACGCGCGCCCGCCAGGACCTGTACCACGTGAACCCTCCCGAGCTTCCGATGATCAGGAGAGCCGGAGGCAGGAAGAGCGGCCGTCGATACGTGGGTGGATGGCGGGCGTACGACCGATTCGGCGTAGTGGCCGAGACGGGCGACGTCTGCCGGGACAACCCGCCGGGACACGAGAGCGACGCTCTGGCGACTCAGGTGTATCTCTTGGAGCAGGTCGGCCCTGGGCAGGAGGTCCTGCTGCGCAAGCGCCACGACCTGCCGATGGGCGAGTTTCAGAGCCCTCCGTACGCCCTGGTGCACAACGGCCGGGAGATCGGTGAGGCTTCGGAGCGGTTCCGTGAGGAGCTGTTCCGAGTGCAGAAGGTGAACCGCACGTGGGACCCGTGGTGGCCCGATGAGATCCACAGCTTGCGGATCGACGACTTGGAGACCGTGACGGGCAGCACCGCCGCCGGCACGAACGCCGGCCTCGGCGATCGCGGTGTGTGGATCATCCCCAGGATCACCGGCATCGGAAAGTACCGACGGGCTGACAACAACGAGGAGCAGAGCGCATGACGCAGGGAGCAGGTCGGCACTCCGAGCACTATCGGGTCCGGGATGAGGAGCTCCTGGTAGGACTCCGCCGCGAACTCCTTGGCCCCGCCCCGGGAGCCCCGCCGGAAGACAGGGACGAGGTTTTGACCGAAGAGGCGCCGATCGACCGCTACCTGGCCGGCGTTCTCTACCCGCGCGCGGCGACCTCGGCCGCGGAGGAACAGCTCCGCGCGGACGACGGCGAGCAAGACGGTCTGGACATCGCCCCGCAGCGCACGCGTGACAACATCGAGGAGTCCGGCACTGCTCAGGAGGTGGGCGCTGCGGGGACTCGACGCCCGTCATCCATGGGACTCACCTTCGCGGTCGCTCCCGCCATAAGCGAGGCGATCGTGATCTCCGCCCGTGCCGCCGTCTACCAGCCCACCGATGCCGACGGCAAGCCGATCCCCGCTCGCCGTGCGGAAGCTCGCACTGTCTCCGAGCAGCGGGAGCGGTGGCAACGTAAAGAGCTTGCTCTTCCGGACACCACAGTCGATGTGACCACGCCCGACCCCGACCAGAAGGTCGAACTCGGAGGCGGAGCCGCACTGCGCGTCAACGTCAGGCGCTACGACCCGTCGACCAAGACGGTCACGATCACGGTCACCTTGGTGAATACCCACCGGGTCGGTGAGCGGGAACTCCAGGACGCGTTCTCCCTTTTCCAGTGCGGTCTGACGATCCGCGCCGCCAACGGCTCCACTGCCTTCGTCGATCGGCCCGCCCCGGCTGCCTCCCATGACGACGAGGTCGGGACCAGCCGCCTGCTGCACCGCCACGCCCCGACCTTCGCCGTCGGTCACGGCTGCGCCGCCGAGTGGGACTGGACGCCGCCGCCGATCGGCGTGACCGACACCGTCTTCGCTGCTGTCACAGAAGTGCGCAGCGAGTTCGTTCCGACCGTGGAGGTGCTGCTCACCGACTCCAACCCGGAGATCGACAGCTCAGCTCTGTCCATGCTCGGCCTGGCCGAGCGCGACGACCCCGAGATCCTCGCCGCTCTGAGGAAACTCGCCACAGGTTACGAGCGCTGGATCGCCCGCAAGGAGATCGAGGCCGAGGCACTGACCGGCACCACGCACGAGAAGCCGGCGCGAGACCAGGTGCAGGCGTGCCGCGAGGCTCTCGGTCGTGTCCGGGAGGGCATCGAACTCCTAGCGTCCAAGCCCGACTTGATGCAGGCGTTCCGTCTCGCCAACCACGCCATGGCCGACCAACGCGCGCGCAGCGCTTGGGTGAAGAGCGGCCGAATCGGCTCCCCCGACCGGGCGGCCGGCCGTTGGCGTCCCTTCCAGATCGCATTCCTGCTTCTCTGCCTGGCCGGGATCGATGACCCCGAGCACCGCGACCGTGGCATCTCCGACCTGTTGTGGTTCCCCACTGGTGGTGGAAAGACGGAGGCGTACCTCGGTCTGATCGCCCTCACCTCGTTTCTGCGTCGCATCCGCAAGAAGGAGCACGGTGGGGGTGTCACCGTGCTCATGCGCTACACGCTCCGGCTGCTCACGCTCCAGCAGTTCGAGCGCGCTGCGATCCTGATTTGCGCCATGGAGCACATGCGGGTTGCCAGGCCCGAGTTGGGCAACGAGGAGTTCTCCATCGGCATGTGGGTGGGCCGCTCGGCGACCCCCAATACACTGGCGGAGGCCGAGAGGAGGCTCGCCGAGCTCCGCGGCGACCTCGGCAAACGTCTCGCCACCGAGAACCCGGTCCAGCTGCATGCCTGTCCCTGGTGCGGTACCCGCCTGGACGCCCGCGCCTACGAGGTCGACGAGGACGCCAAGCGGATGCACGTCCGCTGCCCCGGTACCGACTGCGCCTTCGCCGACGGCCTGCCCGTCCACCTGATCGACGAGGCCGTGTACGACGCCCGGCCCACGCTGGTGATCGCCACCGTCGACAAGTTCGCCTCGATGCCGTGGCGTCCGGCCACCGCCGCACTCTTCAACCGCGACGACCCGAGCGACCGCACGCCGCCCCCGGAGCTGATCGTCCAAGACGAACTCCATCTGATCTCGGGCCCCCTGGGGACGCTCACCGGCCTGTACGAGACCGCCGTGGACGCACTCGCCGACCGCCCCAAGGTGATCGCCTCCACGGCGACCATCCGCCGTGCCGCGGACCAGGGCCTCCACCTCTTCGCCCGTGATGTCCGACAGTTCCCGCCCGCGGGCCTGGACTCCCGCGACTCCTGGTTCGCCGTGGAGACCCCTCGCGAGGAGAAGGCAAGCCGCCGCTACGTCGGGCTCCTGGCCCCGGGCACCAGTCAGTCGACCCTGTTGATCCGTACGTACGCCACCTTGCTGCACCGAGCCAAGCAAGCCCGGACCGAGGACGAGGTGCGCGACGCGTACTGGAGCCTCGTCGGCTACTTCAACAGCCTCCGACTCCTGTCCGCGGCCGAGCTTCAGGTCCACGACGACGTGGTGGCGTATCTGGGGGTGCTCGCTGCACGGGAGGGCTCGGCGGTCCGCGCGGTGACCAACTACTCGGAGCTGACAAGCCGAATCGATGCCAGCGAGATCCCCACCCGCCTCAAGGGCATCGAGAAGAAGCTGCCCGACGAGGACGCCGTGGACGTCCTCCTCGCCACCAACATGATCGCGGTCGGTGTCGACGTTGACCGGCTCGGCCTGATGGCTGTCATGGGCCAGCCACAGACCACGGCCGAGTACATTCAGGCCACCAGCCGTGTCGGCCGCGCCCACCCCGGACTGGTCGCCGTCATGCTCAACGCGACCCGATCCCGCGACCGCTCGCACTACGAGAACTTCCTGCACTTCCACTCCGCTCTCTACCGCGAGGTCGAGTCCACCTCGGTCACTCCCTTCTCCGCACGTGCTCGTGAGCGGGGCCTGCACGCGGTGATCGTCGCCTTGGCACGCATCCTCATCCCGGCTGCCCGCGCCAATGATGCCGCGGGCCGGGTCGAGTCCTACGAACACCTGCTCCGCGAGGAGGTCAGGCCCATCCTCCTGAATCGTGTCCACGACGTCACACGTGAAGAAGTCGACGCGGTGGGCCGTGCCTTCGACGAGTTCGTCGACTGGTGGTGCGACGAGGCCGACACGCACGGCGGCCTCCTCTTCGAGCCCGTCAGGGGCAGTCGCACCTCCTCGCTCCTGAAGTCTTACGACGACGAGTCCGAGCACGCCGAGGCATGGCCCACCCTGTGGAGCCTGCGCGATGTCGACGCCGAGTCCGCCCTGTTCATGGAGGCAACCCGATGACCCCGCCCCCCGCACGCCGCCGCCGGACCGGCACGGACGGCGCTGCGCCCGCCCGCAACCTGCCCCGCCGCGGTGCCGTTCGTCGTGCTCAGGCGATCACCACCTACGGAGTCGGCTCACTCGTAGCCGTGGATCAGGAATCCTTCATCGTCTCCGGCCTGGACGGAGCCGACGAGCACTGGAGCAGCGACGAGTCTCCTCGGATCCACGAGCGACGCCTCGCCCGTCTCCTCGACGTCCAGCACTTCCGGCTGCCTCCCGCGTCCGAGGACACCAGCAGGGACGGCATCCGAGTGCGCCGTTTCCCTCTCATGCACTCCTGCCCCGGGTGCAACGACCTGCGCCGCCACCGAGACTTCAACCCGCCGGCTGGCCGGAGCATCTGCGGCACGTGTGAAGCCGACCTCGTACCCTCCCGTTTCGTGATCGCCTGCGAGGCCGGGCACCTCGACGACTTCCCGTACTGGCACTGGGTCCATCGAGCCGCCGGCGGTGGCACCAAGTCCGCCGGGCAGTGCGGGGGAACGCTCAAGATGCGTACCTCCGGCCGTAGTTCCTCACTCCGCTCGATCCTCGTGTCCTGCACCTGCGGGGTGCCCGAGGTCTCCATGGAGGGCTCGTTCCGCAAGAGTGCGCTCAAGGATCTGGGCCTTCGTTGCCGTGGCACCCGCCCGTGGCTCGGTACGTCCGTCCCGGCCCACGCCTGCGGCATGACGCCGCGTACGCTCCAGCGCGGTTCCTCGGCCGTGTGGCAACCGGTGCTGAAGTCGGCGCTCTCCATCCCGCCGTGGAGCGACGGCCGCGCCGATCCGCTCGCCGAGCACTGGCCCAGGCTTCGTGGGCTCGACAGCCGCGAGGAGGTAGCGGGCGCGCTCAAATTTCTCTTCGATGGAGAAAGTCCGGTCCCGCTCGACGAGGTGATGGCACTCCTCGATGCGGAACGAGAAGAGGATCCGAGCGGCGAGGACGGGCCCACCTTCGACCACCGCTACCGTGCACTGCGCAACAAGGAGTACGACCGACTCTGTGCCGGCAACGACGAACGCGAACGCTCGCGGGACGAGCAGTTCATTTGCGAGACCCCGCTGGGCGACACGAGCGTGCTCCACCCGCTCGGTGTCACAAGTCCGATGCTGGTGAAGAAGCTTCGCGAGGTGCGCGCCCTCAAGGCGTTCACACGGCTCGCCGACCCCGACGCGACGACCGAGCCCCATGAAGTACCGCTCTCCGATTCCCCTCTGCAGTGGCTCCCCGCGATGGAGGTGCGGGGCGAGGGGGTCTTCCTCCGTCTGGACGAGGAGCGACTCGGTCCCTGGGAGAAGGCCCCGGCCGTCGCCGCTCGGGTCGAGCGGATGCGCACAGCTCACCAGCGGGTGATGGAACAGCGTGCCGGGGATCCGAGCCGGGTACCCCCTTCCCCGGCTACGCCGCGCATGGTGTTGCTGCACACGTTGGCTCATGTCCTCATCAACGAGTGGAGCCTGGAAGCCGGCTATCCGGCCGCCGCCCTGCGTGAGCGTCTGTACGCGGCCGACGACATGGCAGGCGTGCTTGTCTACACCGCGACGAGCGACTCGGCAGGCAGCCTCGGCGGGCTCGTCGCCCAAGGCGAACCGGACCTCCTCGACCGGACGATCCGTTCGGCCGTCCACCGTGCCGAGTGGTGCTCCTCCGACCCATTGTGTGTCGAATCCGAGGCGTCCGGCACCGGCGGGACGAACTTGGCCGCGTGCCACGCCTGCGTGATGCTCCCGGAGACGAGCTGCGAGCACAACAACATCCTGTTGGACCGCGCGCTGCTCGTCGGCACACCGGACGATCCTCATGTGGGCTTCTTCGCGCAAGCAGTCAATCGCTGACGCCGGACCGAGCCACCTCCCATCGGCACGCGTACGGCCCGCTGAGGGTCGAGGTCTCTGCCTCCGCGACCTCGGCTTCGAAGTGGGTCTGCGCGCGGTCGAGAGCCTCGTCGACATCGCGGCCATGAGCCCTCAGCCAGTGCAGGACGTCGACCACCACGTCGATTGCTGCCTCCTCGACCAGTGAGACCGCTCTGTGCGTCGCCGACCTTGAGCGCGCCTGCTCACAGCCGTAACCGCTCAGCAGAGCCTCGATCCGATTCACGCGAGCGCCTCCAGAGTGCTCCTGGGCTGAGGCCAGCCCCGTCGGCAGCTCACACCACGTCACCTTCTGGTCGGCCTGGAGCTGAACGCCCCAACGGTCGGTGACAGCGCTGATCAGTGCCATTCCTCTGCCGGACTCGGCATCCAGTCCGGCGTCGAGGAGCACCGGCAGTGCGCGGGTGTCGGAGTCGTGAACCTCGATCCGCAGGCGGCTTCCGCTCATAGATACGACGAGGGTGGCGGGCGTACCGGTCCCCACGTGAGTGATGACGTTCGACGCGAGCTCGCTGACACAGAGCTGAGCGGCATCGATGACACCGTGCAGGCCCCAGAGCCCCAAGTGAAGCCGCATGATCCGCCGCAGCGCGGCGACCTCCTGCGGCTCGGCAGTGAAGGGAAGACTCCAGGGCTTCCTTGGGACACCGGCGATGCAGTCCATCCATCAACACCTCTACCTTCGAGTCGAGTTGCGGTGTGCGAGCACTCACATACAGAGAGTTGCATTGCAACTCTCAAAATGGAACTCTCATCTCAAGCTTCTGGTGGTGCGGCCGAACGGCGAGCGCCCCCAGCGCGCGCCACCTTGCCGTCCCCTTGGGACAACCAGGACGATTCGCTAGATCGACACGAAGGGCCGTAGGAATGGCAGTTGGACCCACGACACGAAGGCGCCAACTCGGCGCCGACCTCCGTCGTCTCCGCGAGCGACAGGGGTTGACCCTCGAAGAGGCAGGCACTCGCGTCGGCATCTCCAAGGCGACCTTGAGCCGCTACGAAACCAAGGAAGGGACCGTCAAATGGCCGGCCGTTGACGCCCTCTGTCGCGAGTACGGCGCCTCCGACGAGGAGCGCCTCGCCCTCGTAGAACTGGCGAAGGGCGCCAAGATCCAGGGCTGGTGGCGGTCCCTCGACGACCCCATCCCCGAGTCGATGAACCTCATGCTCACGCTTGAGGACGAAGTCGTACGCGAAGACCACTACGCCTGCATGTACATCCCTGGTCTTCTGCAGACCCGCGCCTACGCGGAAGCCGTCCACCGTGCCTCGGAAGTGCAGTGCCCCGAGCGCGAAGTTCAGCACATGGTCGACATCCGCATGAAGCGGCAAGAGCTCCTCGAACGAGCGGAACCCCCGCTGCTGTGGTGCGTGATCGATGAGGCGGCACTGCGGCGCAGGGTAGGCGGCCGCGAGGTCATGCAGGACCAGCTCCAACACCTACTCGCCATGACGGAACGACCGCACGTCACCGTCCAGGTACTCCCTTTTTCCTCGGGTGCGCATGCGGCTTCCGTCGGCAGCTTCGCCGTCCTGAGAGGGCCAGCGCCCGAACTGGACGTGGTGTACGTGGACTTGCTCGGCGGTGGCCTCTTCATGGAGAAGCAACGGGAACTGGAGCGTTATAGATTGGCGTTCGAGTACCTCAGCGCGCAGGCGCTCGACCTTGAGTCCTCGGCGGCGGTCATCCGCCGTATAAGCAAGGAGCTTTGATGACGAAGGCACCGACGCACGAGTGGTTCAAGTCCTCCTACAGCGGAGGCAGCGGAACCGAGTGCGTGGAGGCCGCCTTCGTACAGCCCGGGGTTCTCGTACGAGATACCAAAGCACCTGAACGCCCGTATCTCCTCATGTCAGTTGGGGCCTGGCGCAGCTTCCTGTCCGGAGTGCGTCGTAACCCTCCTGAGGACTTCTAGGAGCAGACGACCGTGAGCGGACCGCACAGGAAGAAATCCGTGCCCGCGCCACCGCCGTTGCGGACCATCGGCGATATCCGTGCCGCCCTGAGGTCCAGCCACCGGTTCTCCGACGACCAGGCGTCGTTCGAAACGGACCTTCAGCGTGCGTTGGAAGCGTCGTCGGAAGCGGATCTGAGCGCGGTCGCCTCGGTGATCGTCGACTACAGAGGCCGGATCCGTCTCTGCCAGGACCCTGACTTCGACGCGGCGGTACAGGAAGGCATTGATCTCGCGGGACGCCTGAAGCGGGAGACCAATGAGCGGTGAGTGGCATCATCGCGCCTCCCCACCAGGAGACCCTCGCGTGACCACCGTGAAGGGCATCACCCCCCGCGCCACACACCACTGCGAAACCACCACCCTCGGCGTCCTCCTCCGTCACCAGGGCATCGATCTCTCCGAGCCCATGCTCTTCGGCCTCGGCCGTGGGCTCTCCTTCGTCTACTGGGACAGCAAGAGCATGGCGTTCCCCTTCCTCGGGGGACGGGTCAAGCCGTTCGAGCTGGCCCGGAACCTGGCCGACACCCTCGGGCTGGAGCTCGTGGTTCGGGAGACCGCCTCGCCCAAGAAGGCGTGGGCGGACGTGGTGGAGGTCATTGATGGGGGCCGGCCCGTTGGGTTGCAGCTCGACAGCTACTACCTGGACTACTTCGGGGCGAAGGTCCACTTCGGCGGGCATGTCGTCGCGATGTACGGCTACGACGACCGGCTCGCCCACCTCGTGGACACCGAGCAGCAGGGCGGAGCGGTGTCCACCGGGCTGGAGAGCCTAGCGCGGGCCAGGGCCGCGCGGGGGCCGATGACCGCCAGGCACCGGTCGTTCACCCTCACCGCCCGCCAGGATCTGCCCGCTCTTGAGGAGAGGATCGTTTCCGCGATCACCGGGTGTGCGGACGCGTTTCTTCATCCGCCCATCGCCAACCTGGGTCACCGTGGCATCGAGAAGAGCGCCAAGCTGGTCCGCACCTGGCTGCGGCGGAGCGACGACCCGCGGCGGGACCTGCCGCAGGCCGCCCTCCTGATGGAGAAGGCCGGTACGGGCGGCGCCCTGTTCCGCAACCTGTACCGAGACTTCCTCGCAGAGTGCGCCGAGCTGCTCGACAGCGAGCACCTGCACACCGGTCACCGGCTGTACGCCGAGGCGGCCGCCCTGTGGACGCAGGTCGCGACGCAGATCACCGAGGCCGGGGAGTCGGGCGAGGACCAGTACCTCGTACGGGCGGGCACCGTGCTCCTCGAACTGGCACGCATCGAGCGCGAGGCCATGGGGGCGCTGAGCCGGCTGGGCGGCGAGGGGACCTAACCCCGGATCGATCCGGATCCCCTTCTAGGGTGGTCGCTCCAGCCTCCCCCTTCTTGGACCGTGCGACCAGGCGCGTCGTGGACTACGGGGATACTGCCTCTCAAGCACCGAACCCGGAAGGCGACGACACCATGCTCATCCTCTTTGGCACCAAGGGATACCTTTACCAGCTCGCGATACTCACGATGGTGTGCGGGCGCTGCGGGAACCCGGCCGCGCACACCCTGCGCAAGCGCGTCACGAAGTTCACGCTGTTCTTCGTGCCGCTGTTCCCGATCTCCACCAAGTACGCGACGCAGTGCACCTTCTGCGGTGCGGAGAACAAGGTGAGCTCGCAGGAGGCGGAGCAGCTGCAGGCGCAGGCGACCGCCGGTGGCGGGCAGGGGGGCCAGGTGTCCGGCGGACAGGCCCCGCAGCAGCCGTACCACCAGTAAGGCAGTACGGGCAGTACGGGCAGTACGGGTTCAGGGGAGCTTGCGGGCCACCCCGCCGTAGAAGCCGATCTCGTGCGAGCGGGGCGGCGGGGGTGTGTCCGGGCGCCAGAACGGGACCTGGGCCACGCCCGGATCGATCAGCTCGAAGCCGTCGAAGAAGCGCACGATCTCGCTGCGGGTGCGCAGGTTCATGGAGGCCGTCGCCTTGCCGTAGACGGCCGCCGCCCCGCTGCGGTCGGCGAAGTCGCCCGTGGCGTGGGAGAGGATCAGGTGGCTGCCGGGGGCGAGGGCGTCGCGGAGGGTGGCGATGATCTCCTCGGGCTTGTCGGCGTCCGTGAGGAAGTGGATGACGGCGACCAGGAGCAGGGCCACCGGCTCGTCGAAGTCGATGACGGCGCGTACGTCGGGGTCGTCCAGGATCGCCCGCGGGTCGCGCAGGTCGGCCAGGGCGATACCGGTCGTGCCGCCCGCGCCGAGCAGGGCGCCGGCGTGCCTGTGCACGATCGGGTCGTTGTCGACGTAGGCGACGCGGATGTCCGGCGCCACCTCCAGGGCCGTCTCGTGGACGTTCGGTGAAGTGGGCAGGCCGGTGCCGATGTCCAGGATCTGGCGCACGCCGGTGCCGATGACGTGGCGGACGGCCCGGCGCAGGAAGGCCCGGTTGGCCCGTACGCCGATCCGCGCCTCCGGGGCCGCGGCGATGAGCTGTTCGCCGGCCTGGCGGTCGACCTCGTAGTTGTCCTTGCCGCCGAGCAGGTAGTCGTAGATCCGTGCGGGGTGCGGCTTGCTGGTGTCGATCTCCTCGGCGCGGAAGCCGTGCTCTCTCACGGGGGCTCCTCTCGGGCGGTCGCGGGCGCGGACGCCGGACCGGCGGGGGCACGCGTCAGCTGTCGGTACGCCGGTTCAACTCCCTTGAGTGGGGCGGAAGTTCCGGGGAGCGGGCTCGGGGCGTGGTCGGGGGGCGTCGGTGGTGGGCGAATGGTCGGTGACTTCCGCTCATTGAGTTCATTCAGTTCGTTCAGCTCCGGGGTGACTCAGATCACATGCATGGATCTACGCCTCCGCGTACTGAAGGCGCACTTCTGGCACTCGACAGGGCAACCGAAAGACAACTGCCCTACTTCGCCCCCAAGACGGAGACCGCCGCCCATGCGCCTCACCACCCTGCAACAGACCGTCCGCGCCCGCCTGATCACCCCTGATTGCCCGGAACTCCCGTTGCGCCCCACGCTGCGCTACAACTCCGCCGAGCCGTTCGCCGTACACATCGACTTCCCCGCGCAGGTCTCGGCCGACGGCCAGGGCGTGACGTGGATGTTCGCGCGGGCGCTGCTGGAGGAGGGGCTCGGGAGACCGGCCGGGGAGGGGGACGTACGAATACGGCCGTGCGGCTGGGCCAGGACCGTCATCGAGTTCCGCTCACCGCTGGGCCTCGCCGTGATCCGCTTCGGCACGGCCACCCTCCGCCGCTTCCTGCTGCGCTCCTACGACGTCGTCGAGCCCGGCACCGAGAACCTGGGCCCCGACCTCGACCACGGGCTCGCCGCGCTGCTCGACGAGGTGTGAGACGAGGCATGCGACGGCGCTCGGGCAGGGGCTCGATTCCGCCGTGTGGAAAGCGGCACTCATTCCCAGAATGAGTGGTCCACCAAGGTGTGGGCCATCGACGAATCCCACGGGGCCGACCATGCGAAGATCCGCTGTTCTGCCGGCCGTTGCCGCCGCACTCGGCGTCCCGTTGACCGCGCCGCCCCCACCGCCTCGGCAGCCGTCCCGGTGACCGAGGTCGCCTGCCAGGACTGGTCCGTGTTTCCGCAGTACATCCGCTACATCTACCTCAGCGCGGACAACCCCATGACATCCCCGGTCCCGCCGCCGTGGGCCTCGCCCTCGCCCGCGCCGCCGTCGGCAGGTCGCGGCAGGGGCGAAGCCCTCCAGGCCGGTCGGGCGGGCGGTGCGTCAGGCCGCTGCGGGGGTCAGTTCCGCCCTGCCGAACAACAGGGCGTAACCGGAGGGGAGTCGGTCCAGAACGCGGTCCACGAGCTCGTCGCCCACCAGTTCCGGCAGCACGCTCAGGACCGAGCTGACGTCCCAGCGGGCCGTCGCCGGGGTCGCGCCCTCGATGCGGCCGGCCACCGCGTCCACGAACTCCGGTGCCGTCAGGGGCCTGTTGAGCGGAATCCGGGAGGCGACAAGCCTGGCGGCCTCCTCGGGCAGGGCCCGGGCGAGGTCGACACGTTCGTCGCCGGTGACATGGCCGCCGAGGGTGGACAGGACGACGCGGACGACGCGTTCCGCCTCCGCCGTGCTCGCGTACTGTCCGGCCTCGCGCACGGCGTCGACGAGGTCGCTCCACCGTGCCGTTCTGGTCGCTCGATCCGCGCTGAGTGCGCTCATGTACGGGTTCTCCTGGGGGTCGTTGCGCCCCCGCGGGCGGACCTGCCGCTCCGCGGGGGCGCGACTGCCTTGCCTGTTCTTCGAGTGGTCTTCGAGTGGTCTTCGAGCCGCCGCGTCAGCGGCTGATCTCCCTGCGGCCGCTGTCGCCGCCCGTGATCTGGATCCGGCGCGGCTTGGCCTGCTCGGCCACCGGGATGCGCAGGGTCAGGACGCCTGCGTCGTACGAGGCGTCGATGCGTTCCGTGTCGAGGGTGTCGCCGAGGAACAGCTGACGGGTGAACGAGCCCGTGGGTCGTTCGGCGACGATCATCTCCGCGCCCTCGGGGGCGGGGACGCGGCGCTCGGCGCGGACGTTCAGGACGTTGCGTTCGACGTCCAGGTCGATCGTCTCGGGGTCGACGCCGGGGAGGTCGAAGTGGACGACGAACTCGTCTCCCGACCGGTACGCGTCCATCGCCATCGCGGCGGGACGAGCGGTGGAACCGAGAACCTGCTGCGCGAGCCGGTCGAACTCGCGGAAGGGGTCGGTACGCATGAGCATCACAGTCCATCTCCTTTCCACAGACTCTGCGGGTGCGATGCCCTACGCCTTCTTATATAGCTCGCAACCAGGAAACTTGACAAGCCCAGACTCAGGTTGGATTCCCGGCGCCGGTCCGGAGTTAGCCTCGGGACACATCGACCGAGGAGGCAGGCATGGCTGAGGTTCCCAGCGCGGTGATCGCGGCGGGCGGGCTCGTCGGCGGCTACGGCGTGGCCCGCTGGACGAAGAAGCGGCAGCTGGGCGGGGCGGTACTGGCCGTCGCCGGGACCGCGGCGGCCCGGCAGTGGCGGGAGCGGGCCGGCGGTAAGGCGGCCGGGGCCCTGTCGGCCGCGTACGTGGCCGCCTTCGCGGCATCCCACCCGCTGACCAAGAAGGTGGGCGCGTGGCCCGCGGTGTTCGGCGTGGCGGGCGCGGTGGCGCTGGCCTCGTGGGCGGTCGCGGACCGCGACTCCTGAGAGGTCAGCGGTGTCCGGCATCCCGGTGGGTCAGCACATTGACCACCCGGCCGTTGGGATCCCGGACGAAGAAGCGCCGTACGCCCCACTCCTCGTCCCGCAGCTCCCGTACGACCTCCGCGCCCGACGCCACGACCTGCGCGTACACGGCGTCGATGTCCTCGACCTCCACGCTCAGGTCGGGGACGACGGGCGCGGTGCGTTCCTCGGTGAGGAAGCTGATCTGGGCGGTCGGGTTGGCGGGTGACGCCAGTGTCACCACCCACCCCATGTCCATGACCTCCTCGAAGCCGAGCAGGCCGTAGAAGTCACGGTTGGCGGTCAGTGCCTCTCCGGACTCGACGTGGATGTCGGGCATGATCCTGCGGATGCTCACGGGCACGGCTCCCTTCTGTGGCCTTTTCTGTCATCGGCGCTCTGTCATCGGCGTTCCGTCATCGGCGTTCTGCCATCTGCTTTCTGTTATCGGCAGTCCCACCCTCGCGTCTCCTGACCGTCCCAGCCACCGGCACGCGAGGAATGACGTCCGTGACTTCACAGATCAGCCGCCGCAGCATGCTCAAGGCGACGGGAGCCGCGGGTGTCGCGGTGACCGCCGCGACGGCCCTGCCCGCCACCGCGGCCGCCGCCGACTCCGCCTTCGCGCACCCCGGCCTGCTGCACACCGGTGCCGACCTCGCCCGTATGGCCGCCAAGGTGAAGGCGGGCGCCGCGCCCTACACGGCCGGTTTCGCCAAGCTGACCGCCAACCGCCATGCGCAGAGCGGCTGGACGCCCAACCCGCAGACCACGGTGTATCGGGGCTCGGGCTCCCCCCAGAACTACGCGACCCTCTACAACGACATCCACGCCGCCTACCAGAACGCCCTCCGGTACCACGTCAGCGGCGACAGCGCGCACGCCGACACGGCCGTGACCATCCTCAACGCCTGGTCGGCGAAACTGACGTCCGTCGAAGGCACCGCGGACCGCTTCCTCGCCGCCGGTCTCTACGGCTACCAGTTCGCCAACGCCGCCGAACTCGTCCGCGACCACCCGGACTTCGACCTCGCCCGCTTCCAGGAGCTGCTCACCAAGGTCTTCGCCCGGCTCAGCGATGACTTCCTCGTCCGGCACAACGGTGCCGTCGTCACCAACTACTGGACCAACTGGGACCTGTGTGCCATGGCCTGCGTCCTCGCCACCGGCATCTTCTGCGACGACAGATCCCAAGTCGCCCGCGCGATCGACTACTTCAAGAACGGCGAAGGCCTCGGCGCACTCAAGCACGCCATCCCCGTCGTGTACGACGACGGCCTCGCCGAGTGGCTGGAGGCGGGCCGGGACCAGGGGCACGCGCTCCTCGGCGTCGGCCTGATGGGCACGTTCTGCGAGATGGCCTGGAACCAGGGGTACGACCTGTACGGCTACGACGACAGCCGGTTCCTCAAGGGGGCCCAGTACGTGGCGAAGTGGAGCATGGGAGGGGACGTCTCCTACACCGCGAACACCCGCGCGAAGGGGGCGATCGGGGGATGGTCCGGTCGGGAGACGGCGTCCGCGGCGGCCGGCGTCGACCCCGCCACGACCCGCCCCGTCTGGGCCATGATCGCCAACCACTACACGAAACGCCGGGGGCTTTCGGCGTCGTACGTCACCCGTATCGCGGCGAGGTCGGCGCCGGAGGGGGGTGGCGGGGACTACGGCCCCAACAGCGGAGGGTACGACCAACTGGGCTTCGGGACTCTGGCGTTCACGCGGGATCGCCGGGTGACGGAGACGGGGGCTTCTACTGTCCCCCCGAACTCCGGCGCGCGGGCTCAGACGGTGACCGCCGCCGACCAGGACCTCGCGGCCACCGGTTCCGACGACATCGTCGGCTGGTCCGCCGCCGCGGGGATCACCGCGGTGGCGGGGGGACTGCTTCTGCTGCGGCGGCGTGGGGGTACCGGGTGAGGCCGTCCGGCGGGTGTCGGGTGCGTCGTGGCTGGTCGCGCAGTTCCCCGCGCCCCTGGGAAGCTGCGGTCACCCGCGCCAGGACGGACCGTCCGCGCCAACCTCGCGCGCTACACCCGCCCCCACCGGACCGCAACGGGCCGCCGCAGGCACCCAGGGGCGCGGGGAACTGCGCAAAAACGCCCGCCCCCACCGAACCCGCACCCGAAACCCGGCCCCCCATACACCTCACGTCGCAGTCAGCGGCTTCGCGATGTCCTCCAACGACCGCCCCTCCGCCCGCACCGCGAGGAACGCCGCCACCAGACCCGCCGCGCACATCAGCCCCGCCCCGATCTGGAAGGCCAGCACCGTGTCGCCGACCTTCCCCGTGCTCGTCAGGTCCGCGAACAGCAGCGGTCCGCTGATGCCGCCCGCCGCCGTACCCAGCGCGTAGAAGAACGCGATCGACATCGCCCGCGTCTCCATCGGGAACACCTCGGACACCGTGAGGTAGGCACTGGACGCCCCCGCCGACGCGAAGAACAGCACCGCACACCAGCACGCCGTCAACGTGGCCGCGCTCAACGAACCCCGGTCGAACAGCCACGCCGTCCCGAACAGCAGCAGCCCCGACAGCAGATACGTCGACGAGATCATCACCCGTCGCCCCACCGTGTCGAACAGCTTCCCCAGCAGCAGCGGCCCGAAGAAGTTACCGATCGCGATGACCGCGAAGTAGTACCCGGTGTCCCCCGTCGGCACGTCGAAGAACGTCGTGAGGATCGCCCCGAACCCGAACGTGATCGCGTTGTAGAGGAACGCCTGGCCGATGAAGAGCGAGAACCCGAGCACCGACCGGCGCCGGTAGTCCGAGAACACCGTCCGCGCGATCTCCGCGAACGTCACGCTCCGCCGCTGATGGATCGTGATCTCACCCTCGGGCCGCGGCAGGGACTCGCCACCGCGCTCCGCCTCCACCCGCTTCTCGATCGAGGTGACGATCCGCTCCGCCTCCTCGTCCCGCCCGTGGATCAGCAGCCACCGCGGACTCTCCGGCACATGCCGCCGCACCAGCAGGATCACGAAGGCCAGCACCGCCCCCAGCGCGAACGTCAGCCGCCAGCCCACGTCCTTCGCGAAGATGTCCGTGTTCAGCGCGACGATCGACAGCAGGGAGCCGCCCACCGCTCCCAGCCAGAAGCTTCCGTTGATCATCAGGTCGACCCGGCCCCGGTACTTCGCCGGGATCAGCTCGTCGATCGCGGAGTTGATCGCCGCGTACTCCCCGCCGATCCCGAATCCGGTCAGGAACCGGAACAGGAAGAACCACCAGGACTCGAAGGACACCGCCGTCAGCGCCGTAGCGGCGAGATACACCGCCAGCGTGATCATGAACAGCTTCTTGCGGCCCCACTTGTCCGTCAGCCGCCCCCAGAACAGCGCTCCCACGCACGCGCCGGCCACGTACAGCGCCGCCGCGATACCGGTGACCTGCCCGGAGGAGATGGACAGCCCGCTCCCCGGCTCCGAGAGCCGGCTGGCGATGTTGCCGACGACCGTGACCTCGAGGCCGTCGAGGATCCACACGGTGCCAAGTCCGATGACGATCGTCCAGTGCCAGCGGGACCAGGGGAGCCGGTCGAGTCTGGCAGGGATGTCGGTCGTCAAGGTGCGGCCGGTATCGGCCTGGGCTGTGGTCACGGAAGGGCTCCCTCCCCTTTGGGCGATCGTCGGGCGATCGTCGAACGAACGCCAAGCGGGTGCCCGCGACCAGACCGGCTACGCCCCCAGCGCCCGCGACACCGTGTAGATCAACAATCCCGCGAGCGACCCGACCACCGTGCCGTTGATCCGGATGAACTGAAGGTCACGGCCGATGTTCGCCTCAATCTTCCGCGTCGTGTGCTCGGCGTCCCACCCGGCCACCGTGTCCGTGATCAGGGAGGTGATCTCGCGCCGGTAGGTGGTGACCACGTACACCGCGGCCCCCTCCACCCACCCGTCGACCTTCGCCTGCACCTTCGGGTCCACGGCCATCCGCGCCCCCAGCGACAGCAGCGACGCCCGCACCCGCAGCCGCAGCTCACTGCGCTCGTCCTCGGCGGCGGAGACGATCATCGACCGTACGGCGGTCCAGGCGGACGCGATGAGGTCCTGGACCTCGCCGCGCCCCAGCACCTCGCCCTTGAGCCGCTCGACACGCGCGCGTGTGTCCGTGTCGGACTGGAGGTCGTTGGCGAAGTCCGTCAGGAACCGGTCAAGCGCTCCACGCGCCGGATGCGACGGCATGTCCCGCATCTCGGTGACGAACCGCAGCAGCTCCTTGTAGACCCGCTCGCCGACCTTCTTGTCGACGAACCGCGGGGTCCAGCCGGGCGCGCCCCCCTGCACCGCGTCCATGACCTGCTCGTTGTGGAGCACCAGCCAGTCGTGGGCCCGGGCCACCACCAGGTCGACGACCCGCCGGTGCCCGCCGTCGGCGACGACCTTGTCCAGCATCTTCCCGATGCCGGGCGCGATCTCCTGGGCGTCGGCCCGCCGGGTGATCGCCTCGCCGACCACGGCCTGGACGTCGGAGTCCCGCAGGACGGTCAGGGCGCCCCGGAGCGCGGCCGACAGCTCGGCGGTGACCCGGTCGGCGTGCTCGGGGTCGGCCAGCCAGGTGCCCAGCCGGCTGCCGATGCCCACGGCCCGCAGCCGCTGTCGTACGACGTCCTCCGAAAGGAAGTTCTCGCCGACGAACTCGCCCAGTGACACCCCCAGCTGGTCCTTCTTGGTGGGGATGATCGCGGTGTGCGGGATGGGCAGGCCGAGGGGGTGGCGGAAGAGGGCGGTGACCGCGAACCAGTCGGCGAGCGCGCCCACCATGCCAGCCTCGGCGGCGGCGGCGACGTAGCCGGCCCAGGGACCCGCCCCGGAGTTGTGCGCCCACGTGGCGAGGACGTACACCACCGCCACGAGCAGCAGCAGCCCGGTCGCGGTGAGCTTCATCTGCCGCACCCCGCGCTGTTTCTCCAGGTCCGCCTCACTGAAGGTGTTCATCGCACGTACGGCCGAAGCGGGGACGGCACGGCCCAGGGGCGTCCCGTCCCCGCCGCCTCCTCGGGCCGGCCGCTCCACGTCAGACGGTTCCGCTTCCTCAGATGTCGTGCGTTCCATCCGCTCCACCCGTTCCGTGATCCCTCACACATTGTCCCTTCCTGACCGACTCCTGGAACAGAACAGGAGTTCCCGGCGTCAGTCCGGACGAGGGAATCGACAGGGGGTCTCGTCACTTCTCCCCCGGTTCATGCCTCATCATGAGTTGATCAGATCGGAGCCCCGGGCTCCCATCGGCCTAGGAGAACACCACCGCATGACTCGGCGTCATGGTTACGCCCTGCTGACCGCGATCGTCGCCCTGATCGTGGCCCTGTCCACCGCCATCTACGTCGGGGTGGCGGCCGACACAGGTACCTCGGACCGGACCACGCTGTCCGGTGCCGGGCCCGCCCGCCCCTCCGCCGCGCCCGCGTCCGCCGGCGTCTGGGTCGGCAGCTGGTCCGCCTCCCCGGTCGGCGCCGAGCCCGGCACCGAGGCCGAGGGCATGACCGGACGTTCCGTCCGCAACGTCGTCCACGCCGGCGTCGGCGGTACGAGTGCCCGTATCACGCTGTCCAATCTCTACGGCCGGACACCGTTGACCATCACGCACGCCTCCCTCGCCCTCGCCGCCGGCCCGCGGACCGCGGCGGCCGAGGCGGGGACCACGCGGCGGCTCACCTTCGCCGGCAACACCACGGTCGTCATCGCGGCGGGCGGACAGGCGCTCAGCGACGCCGTCGCCCTGGCCGTCCCGGCGGGCGGCGACGTCCTCGTCACCACCTACTCGCCCGCCCTGTCCGGCCCGGTCACCTACCACCCGACGGCCCGGCAGACCTCGTACGCCGGTCCGGGCGACCTCACCGAGGACGAGTCCGGGACGGGGTACACCGAGCAGGTCGACCACTGGCGGTACCTCACCGCGCTGGACGTGCTCGGCGACGAGGCCGACGGGACGGTGGTCGCCTTCGGCGACTCGCTGACCGACGGCAAGAACTCCACCCTCGACGCGAACTCCCGCTGGCCGGACTTCCTGAACCGGCGCCTGCGCACCGCGCTCGTGGCCGGCCGGGACCTGCCCCGCTACAGCGTCGTCAACGAGGGGATCGGCGGCAACCGGGTCCTCGCGGACGCCCGGGGCCGCCCCCTGGAGAACCAGGCCGGCATCCGCCGCTTCCGGCGGGACGTGCTCGACCGTCCCAACGTCAAGGTCGTCGTCATCGACCTCGGCATCAACGACATCCTCCGCACCCCGGGCACCGTCGACTCCGGCAAGCTCCTCACCGGCCTGCGCGACCTGGTCCGCCAGGCCCACGCACGCGGCATCAAGGTCGTCGGCGCGACCCTCATGCCGGTCGGCAAGCGCACCACCTGGAACGAGGCCCGCGAAGGGGTCCGCCAGACCGTCAACGCGCAGATCCGGGCGGGCAGGGTCTACGACACGGTGGTCGACTTCGACAAGGCGCTGAGGGATCCCTACAACCCCCGTGAGCTCCGCGCGCTGTACGACTCCGGGGACCGGCTCCACCCCAACGACAGGGGGTACGAGCGGATGGCGGCCACGTTCGACCTGGAGTACCTGAAGGGGTCGGCGGCGGCACGGCTGTGAGTGCGGGCCGGTGGGACCTGGTCGGGGCCGGTCGCCAAGACGGACCCGCACCGGCCCACCGGACCGTCAGTCCTCGCGTCGCCGGCGGCGCTCCCGCATCAGGCCGTGGTGATCCCCGATCATCCGCCGATGCGCGTCGCGCACATCGTCCCGGACCGACTCCCTCAGCTCCCGGACGGCCTCCCGGCGATCCAGCCGCTGCTGCCGCCGCTCCTCCCGGAGCCGGTGCCGCTCGGCCCGCGTCACCTTCCGCTCGACGCCGACGCCGCCCCAGAACGCGAACCCGGTCACAATCACCCGAGGTGCCCCCGGCTCTCCCGGGACCCCCTCCTCACGGTGGTCGAAGCCGCCCATGATCCCGATCCCGCGCACCACGACCTCGACCCCCGGCGGTACGACGACCTGCATCCCGCCCATGATCGCGACACAGTTGATCTCGACCTCGCCGTCGGCGAAGTTCGCCTCCCGCAGATCGATCTCCCCGCCGCCCCAGAAGGCGAAGCAGTTGAACCGCCGGGGCATCGTCCACCGCCCCTTGCGCTGGAACCCGGACATCACGGCCACGGCCCACGTCGAGGATCCCTCGCCGCCGACGATCCGGGACGCCCAACTCCCGTCCGGCTCGGGCCGCTTCAGCATGTCGACCTTGGGAGCGACCACCTGGCCGACCGGCAGGTCACGGGTGATCGGTGCGAGCTCCCCGTACGTCCGCGCCTTGTAGGTCGCGTCCAGTCGCTCCTCGAACTCCTCCATGTCGAGCCGCCCCTCCGCGAGGGCGTCCCGCAGGACCTCGGCGACTCGCTCACGATCGGCGTCGGAGGCACGCAGCTCTGGCAGTTCCTCGGTCATGTACCGCAGCCTACGAGTTAGCTCTCCCCACGGCTACGACACCGCTTTCTCCGCTTCTCCGGCATACATCTTGGCGATCACCGCCTCGATGTCCGGCTCCCGCACCGACAGGTCCACCAGCGGGTACTGCGCCGCGACCCGTGCCACCAGCGCCGCCGCCGACTCGGACGCCGGGAACGCCAGCCACTGCCGCGGCCCCTGCACCTTCACCACGCGCGCGCCCGGCGCCTCGATCGGCGGCAACTCCCGCTCCAGGTCCACCACAAGGGTGCGCTCGCTCTCGCCCACCTCGTGGAGGCCGGCGAGGGGACCGTCGTACATCAGGCGCCCGTGGTCGATGACCATCACGCGTGAGCAGAGCTGCTCGATGTCCTGGAGGTCGTGGGTGGTCAGCAGGACCGTCGTGCCGCGCTCGGTGTTCAACTCCCGCAGGAATCCCCGCACCTTGGCCTTGGAGATGACGTCGAGTCCGATGGTCGGCTCGTCCAGGTACAGCACCTCGGGGTCGTGCAGCAGGGCGGCCGCGATGTCACCCCGCATCCGCTGGCCCAGGGACAGCTGTCGTACCGGGACGTCCAGCAGGTCGGCCAGTTCGAGGAGTTCGACACAGCGGTCGAGGTTCTCGCGGTAACGGGCGTCCGGGATCCGGTACATGCGGTGCATCAGCTTGTAGGAGTCGATCAGCGGGAGGTCCCACCACAGGGTCGTGCGCTGGCCGAAGACCACGCCGATGCGGTGGGCGAGCTTCGTCCTCTCCCGGGACGGGTCGATCCCCGCCACCCGCAGGCGGCCACCGCTCGGGGTCAGGATGCCCGTCAGCATCTTGATCGTGGTCGACTTGCCGGCGCCGTTCGGGCCGATGTACCCGACCATCTCGCCGCGCGCCACGGTGAAGGAGATCGAGTCGACCGCCCGCACCTGGCGCCGCTCCCGTTTCAGGAAGCCGGTCTTCTTGCGCACGTCGAAGACCTTCTCGACATGGTCCAGTTCAATGAAGGCGTCCATCGTCAACTCCCGGTACTCCGATACGACCCGAGCCCCGCCCGCCACGCGAGCCCGGCCAGCGCACAGCACACCAGCGCCACCAACGGCGGCGTGAAGGCCGCCCACCTCGGCAGATCCAGCGGATAGGGCCTGCCCAGCACATAGGAGGCCGGCACCCAGTTGACGAAGGCGAGGGGCAGCACGAACGTCACCCCGCGCACGAAGTCCTTCCCGAACACCGTCGGCGGGTACTGGAGCAGGGTCGTACCGCCGTACGTGAACGCGTTCTGCACCTCGGAGGCGTCCTGCGCGAAGATCTGGAAGGCCGCGCCCGCCACGAACACCGCGCTGAAGATCACCGCGCCGCTGGCCACCATCACCGGCACCAGCAGCACCTTCGCCGCGCTCCAGTCGACGTCCACCGCGGCCAGCGCCCACACCAGCACCACCGTGCCCTGGGTGATCCGGCCCAGCCGGCGCACCGCGAAATGGTCCGCCCCGATCTGCGCGAGCACCGGTGCCGGCCGCACCAGCAGGATGTCGAAGGAGCCGTCACGGATCCGGCCGCCCAGCACGTCCATCGAGCCGAGCACCAGGTCGGCGATCCCGAAGGCGGTCACCGAGAGGCCGTAGAGGAAGGCGATCTCGGGCAGGCCCCAGCCGCCCAGCGAGTCGACCTGCGAGAACATCAGCAGGATCCCGACGAAGTCCAGGCAGGTCATCAGCAGGTTGCCGCACATCGTGACGACGAACGAGGTGCGGTAGGTCATCGCGGACCGCACCCACATGCCCGCGATCAGCCAGTAGGCCCGCACACCCTCACCCAGGCGGGACATTCGGGTCTCAGCCACCCTGCACCACCACCCGCCGGGTCGCCGCCGACTGCAGCAGCCGCCCGGCCCCCAGCAGCACCACCGCCCAGGTCGCCTGGAAGGCGTACGCCCCGAGCGGGTCGGTCTCCCCCATCAGCACGTCCGCCGGCATCTGCAACTGCGCCGCCCACGGCAGCGCCCGCACGACGTCGCCCAGCACCCCGGGGAAGGCGTTGAGCGGGAACACGATGCCCGAGCAGAAGACCCCCGTGATCATCACGCCCTGCATGATGCCCATGCCGTCCATCAGCCAGAACACGCTCAGGGCGGCCAGATAGCGGATCGCGAAACTGACCAGCATCGCGAGCAGCAGCGCCACCAGCAGGGCCGCCCAGGACATGACGTCCGTGGGCAGCGCCATCGGGAAGAACAGCGCGCCGAAGGTGAAGGGGATCACACCGCGGCCCACCAACTGGAAGAGGGACCTGCCCAAGTCGCTCGCCAGCCACCACAGTTGGAGGTCGGCAGGGCGGTACAGATCGACCGCGATCTCCCCCGTGCGGATCCGCTCGATCACGTCCTTCTCGGCGCCGCCGCCCTGGATCGCCAGCGTCGAGTAGAGACACTGCCCCAGCCATACATAGGTGACCGCCTGCGCCTGGTCGTAGCCTCCCAGATGGGGCTTCTCGTCCCACAGCGCGAGATACGTGTAGACGAGGATCACACCGAAAACGGTGTTGGTGAACACCCCCGCGAACGTGGCCGCGCGATATGTCGCGTATCGTCTGAATCCCCCTGCCGCGACGGCCGCGTACAACCGCCAGGAACCCACATCCACAGCCCTCCTCGGCCCGCCGGCACCAAAGCGCAGGAGCCTAGTGCGCAGGTGACAGGGCGGGCCACTCATTTTCCCGGCGAGACACGCGCCATATCCGGGAACGGAACGCAGGGTGCGAGAGTCTTCAACAGGGGACGCAGAAGGCGTACGAGGTCGTACGGGAACGTACGACGCGAAACAGGAGTCCGTGCACGAGATGAGCGACCAGCCGCAGCAGCCGACCAAGGGCTGGGCACCCAGCGAGCCGCAAGCGGCCGAAGAGCCCGGCGAGAAGAAGAAGGCCAAGCGGCCCAAGCGCACCGGCTGGCGACGGGCGATCCCGACCTGGCGCATGGTGCTGGGCACCTTCGTCCTCGGGCTGATCGCCCTGGCCGGCCTGTTCTTCCTCGGCTACTCCATGGTCAACATCCCGCCGGCCAACGCGCTCGCCATGAAGCAGTCCAACGTCTACCTCTACGCCGACGGCAGCCAGCTCGCCCGCGACGGCGAGGTCAACCGCGAGAACGTCTCCCTCTCACAGGTGTCCAAAGACGCCCAGCACGCCTTGCTCGCCGCCGAGGACCGCGACTTCTACACCGAGTCCGCGATCGACCCGAAGGCCATGCTCCGCGCCGGCTGGAACACCGCCACCGGCAAGGGCAAGCAGTCCGGCTCGACGATCACCCAGCAGTACGTGAAGAACTACTACCTGGCCCAGGAACAGACCGTCACCCGCAAGGCCAAGGAGTTCTTCATCTCGATCAAGCTGGACCGCGAGAAGTCCAAGGACGACATCCTCGAGGGCTACCTCAACACCAGCTACTTCGGCCGCAACGCCTACGGCATCCAGGCCGCCGCCCAGGCCTACTACGGCCAGGACGCCGTCGACCTCGACCCGGCCCACGCCGCCTACCTCGCCGCACTGGTCAACGCGCCGAGCGAGTACGACGTCGTCGCGCACCCCGGGAACAAGGCGGCGGCCGAGGCCCGCTGGAACTACGTCCTGGACGGCATGGTCAAGAAGGGCTGGCTGGCCCAGTCCGCGCGCACCGGGCTGAAGTTCCCGATGCCGAAGGAACAGACCGTCTCCACCGGCCTGTCCGGGCAGCGCGGCTACATCAAGAACGCGGTCGAGGACTACATCCTCGACAACAAGATCCTCACCAAGGAGCAGCTGGAAGCGGGCGGCTACCGCATCACCACCACCCTGGACAAGGGCAAGCAGAACGCCTTCGTGAAGGCGGTGAACGACCAGGTGATCAAGAAGCTCGACAAGAAGAACAACAAGGTCGACAACTACGTCCGCGCGGGCGGCGCCTCCGTCGACCCGAAGACCGGCAAGATCGTCGCGATGTACGGCGGCATCGACTACGTCAAGCAGTACACGAACGGCGCGACCCGCGGCGACTTCCAGGTCGGCTCCATCTTCAAGCCCATCGTGTTCGCCTCGGCCGTCCAGAACCACTCCGAGACCCAGGACGGCCAGACCATCACCCCCAACACCTACTACGACGGCACCAACAAGCGCCCCGTCGTCGGGTGGAACGGCGGCACCTACGCCCCCGAGAACGAGGACCAGGGCTCCTACGGCGAGATCACCGTCCGTGCGGCCACCGACAAGTCCGTCAACTCGGTGTACGCGCAGATGGCCGTCGACGTCGGCTCCGACAAGGTCAAGCAGACCGCGATCGACCTGGGCATCCCCTCCGACACCCCGGACCTGACGGCGTCCCCGTCGATCGCGCTCGGCGTGAACACCGCGAGCGTCCTCGACATGGCAGAGGCCTACGCCACCCTCGCCAACCACGGCCGGCACGGCACGTACACGATGATCGACAAGATCACCAAGGACGGTGAGCAGACCGTCGAGCTGCCCCACAAGAAGACCGAGCAAGCCGTCAGCCGCGAGGCCGCCGACACCACCACCTCGATACTGCAGAGCGTTGTGGAGAACGGCACCGCCACCGCCGCCCAGGGCGCGGGCCGCACCGCCGCGGGCAAGACCGGCACCGCCGAGAAGGACACCGCGGCCTGGTTCGCCGGCTACACCCCCGAACTGGTCACGGTCGTCTCCGTCATGGGCCAGGACCCGGTGACCGCCGCGCACAAGTCGCTGTACGGCGCGATGGGCCTGCAGCGCGTCAACGGCGGCGGGCCGCCCGCCGAGATCTGGGCGCAGTACACCAAGGCCGCCCTCAAGGGGACCTCGGACAGCGACTTCGACCTCGAACTCCAGGCGGGCGCCGACGAGGTGGCTCCCAGCAGCCAGGCCCCCGTCGACCCGACCACGGGCGGCCAGGACAACGGCGGCACCACGGGCGACACCACCGGCGGCCAGGACACCCAGGGCCAGTCCCAGGGGCAGACCCAGGGCCAGGACAACGGCGGCACGACCACGACCGGCGGCGGCACCACGACCGGCGGCACGACCGGGAACACGACCGGCGGCGGCACCACCACCGGCGGCGGGACCACCACGGGGGGCGGGACCACCGGGGGCCCCACGAACGGCGGCACCACGACCGACGGCGGCACGACGGGTGACGCGACCGGAGGCACCACCGGAGACAACCCGAGCGGCGGGGCGACGACGGAGGGCGGGGGCCTGGTGACCACGGCCAGACGGGACTGACCGTCCCGCGACACGGCGAAAGGGGCCGGTGACGATGGTCACCGGCCCCTTTCGGATGTCTCCCTCTGCCTACAAGTCCCTCTGCCTGCAAGTACCGGCTGCCTACAGGTACAGGCCCGTCGAGTCCTCGGAGCCCTCGAACCGGTCGGCCGCCACGGCGTGCAGATCACGCTCACGCATGAGGACGTAACCGGTCCCGCGCACCTCGACCTCGGCACGGTCCTCCGGGTCGTACAGCACCCGGTCCCCCGGCTCCACGGTCCGTACGTTCTGCCCCACGGCGACGACCTCGGCCCAGGCCAGCCGGCGCCCGACGGCCGCGGTGGCGGGAATCAGGATGCCACCACCCGACCGCCGCTCGCCCTCACCGGTCTCCTGCCGCACGAGTACGCGGTCGTGCAGCATCCGGATGGGCAGCTTGTCCTGCGGGGTGTCGTTTCTCTTGGCGCTCACGCCACTGAACCTACCTGTCCTCGACGCCCGTGTACGCGGCCGGGTCAGCCCTTGCGGCGCCGGGTGCTCAGGGCCAGCAGCCCCACGAGTCCCACGGCGACGAGGGCGACCGGCACGACACGCTCCAGGCGGGGCGCGCCCTCCTCGTCCACGAACTGGGCCTTCACGTCCGTGACGGCCTTGTTGACGGAGACGTACGCCCGCCCGAGCGTGTGGTCGATGGTGGAGACGGCTTTCGCCTTGGCGTCGCCGACGATCGTCTTCGGGTGCACCCGCACCCCGATCTCGTCGAGCGTCTCTGCCAGCACCTCGCGGCGGCGCTTGATGTCCGCCTCGATCTGCGCCGGGGTTCTGGTGTCCGACGTGTCCGCCACGGTAGAGCCTCCGGGGTCGCTGCTACTTGTCCTGGACAGTCTGTCAGTTCCGTCCGCCGCCGCACTGTCAGGACCCCCGGTTACGCTGACCCAATGAGCGAGCGACTCCAGCCCGGGGACGTGGCCCCCGCCTTCACCCTGCCCGACGCCGACGGCCGGCAGGTGTCCCTGTCCGACCACAAGGGCCGCAAGGTCATCGTCTACTTCTACCCGGCCGCCCTGACCCCCGGCTGCACGAAGCAGGCCTGCGACTTCACCGACAACCTGGAGGTGCTGGCCGGCGCGGGCTACGACGTCCTCGGCATCTCCCCGGACGCCCCGGAGAAGCTGGCGAAGTTCCGCGACAAGGAATCCCTGAAGGTCACGCTCCTGGCCGACCCGGAGAAGACCGTGACCGAGGCCTACGGCGCCTACGGCGAGAAGAAGAACTACGGCAAGACGTACATGGGCGTCATCCGCTCCACGATCATCGTGGACGAGGAGGGCAAGGTCGAACGGGCGCTGTACAACGTCCGGGCGACGGGGCACGTGGCGAAGATCATCAAGGACCTGGGTATCTGAACGAGATCCAGCAGCCGGGAGCCAGGTCGGGCCGCTCGGGCACCGGCCTGGCTTCCTCGCGCCACGCGTCCCCGGCGAGCTCGGTGGCAACGCGCCGCCAGAACCGCACGGCACCGGTGTTCACGTCCTGAAAGGGAATCTCCCACTCCCCTGGATGCCGGGCGACGACGTCCCGTATGCCCCGAAGCCCACCCCACTCCTCCGCGCCGCCCGCACGACGAAGAAACTGTTGAGCACCCGGGTGGGCGTGTCGAGCCCCCGCACGAACGCGAACCCGACGGGATGCCCGCCGAGGCGGAAGAGATACGGCGCCCAGTCCTCGTCTTCCGGAGAACGCAGCCTCCAGCCACTCACTGCGGAACGTCCCGTCCGGGTTGGGCAGTTGTCCCCCGAACTCGGACAGGTCATGCCGGAAGAGCAGCCAGAGGCGTTCGACGGCGGGGCGATCGGCGGGGGTCGCCGAGCGAATATCCAACTCTGCTGAGGTCATGAAAAAGCCTCCCGAGCGAACAAGAGTCCGCCCCCGGAAGGCCGCGTTGGTGGCCGACAGAATATCAGCCCCTTTACATATCAAGCGTGACTGTCCGGTCAGCGGTTCGTTACTCCGTACGAGGTCGCGAACATGCGGTCGGGAACGGAGGGGGTTCGGTGGGGGCCAGTGCGTACACCAAGGAGCGGCTGGAGGAGGCGGCTCGGGGGCTCGGACGTTGTCTGAGGCGTTGCAGAGATTGGGGGTGGATCCGCGGAGTTCGACTCGACGGTACGTCGTCGAGCGGATGAAGAAGCTGGGCCTGGACATCTCGCACTTCGAGCAGGAGGGAGTGAAGTGGACGCGGGAGATCCTCAAGGAAGCCGTCTCGGCGTCGACGAACATGTGCGAGGTGCTGCGCCGACTAGGACTCGAGGTGGTGGGCGGGCACCACACACACATCAGTCGGCGGATCAAGGCGTACGGCATCGACGTCTCGCACTTCCAGGCACCCACCCAGCGGGGCAAGACCCGGCGGCCTCGAACGCCGGAGAACCTGCTCGTCGAGCAGCCGCACGGGCAGGCACGACGCATCCCCAGTGATCGTCTCCGGTGGGCGATGAAGGAGACAGGCGTACGGGAGCGTTGCGCCCTGTGCGGCACAGAGGCGCTCTGGCGAGGACATCCGCTCCCTCTGGAAGTCGACCACATCAATGGCAACTGGCGCGACAACCGCATCGAGAACCTGCGGTTCCTGTGCCCCAACTGCCATTCCACGACGGACCGTTACCGAGGACGGGGCAAGGTCAGGACCTCATGAGCAACGGCGTGCGGTACACACAGGAACAGCTGGCGGAGGCCGCCGCGCGGTGTTCGGACATCGATGAGGTCATCGCCTTTTTCGGCACCCGCCCATACGGTCAACTACGCGGCCATCTCTTCCGACGCTTCGACCATTTCGGGATCGACGTCTCTCATATGCCCCGTCAGCGGCGAGCGAGGGAAGCGCCCAACAGACCGGCCGCGGACGAGCTTCGTCAGGCGGTTGAAGGAGCAGCCTCCATCGCGGATACGCTCCGGGCTCTGGGTCTGGAGCCCTACAACAGCAGGTCGCGTGCTCAACTCCGCTGCTGGGTCGCCGAGGACGGTCTCGACATGTCCCACTTCCTTGGGCAGGCACATCAACGCGGCGGGCCTGGCACCACACCCCTCAGGCGCGCTGAAGACATCCTGGTCCAGCGTGACGGCAGCCGGCGGACCAGAACCCACCTGCTCCGCCGAGCGCTCGCCGAAGTGGGCGTGCCCGAGGAGTGCGCCGAGTGCGGAACGGGCCCCGAATGGCTCGGCAAGCCTATGACTTTGGAGGTCGATCACATCAACGGGGACTGGAGCGACGACCGGCGCGAGAACCTGCGGCTGCTGTGCCCCAACTGCCACGCCATCACCAGTACCTGGTGCAGGGGAGGCAGAGGACGGGGAACGACGCCCGGTACGATGACCGTGCACGCGGCCGTGGCGGAACGGCATACGCGAGGGTCTTAGGAACCCTTGGGCGAGAGCCCGTGTGGGTTCGAATCCCACCGGCCGCACAGGGCCCCGCACCTTCAGATCGAAGGCGCGGGGCATTCGTGGCTTCAGCCCAACAACTCCCGCACCACCGGCACCAGCGCCCGGAACGCCTGTCCCCGGTGGCTGATCGCGTTCTTCTCCTCCGGTGAGAGCTCCGCGCAGGTTCGGGTCTCGCCCTCCGGCTGGAGGATCGGGTCGTAGCCGAAGCCGTTCGTGCCTACCGGGGTGTGGCGCAACACGCCCTGCAGGCGGCCCTCGACCACCCTTTCCGTGCCGTCCGGCAGGGCGAGGGCCGCCGCGCAGGCGAAGTGGGCTCCGCGGTGTTCGTCGGCGATGTCCGAGAGCTGGGCCAGCAGCAACTCCAGGTTCGCGCGGTCGTCTCCGTGGCTCCCCGACCAGCGGGCCGAGAAGATTCCCGGGGCGCCGTTCAGGACGTCCACGCACAGGCCCGAGTCGTCCGCGACCGCGGGGAGGCCCGTTGCTTGGGCGAGGGCGTGGGCCTTGAGGAGGGCGTTCTCGGCGAAGGTGACGCCGGTTTCCCTGACGTCGGGGATCTCGGGGTACGCGTCCGCGCCGACGAGGTCGAAGGGCAGACCTGCGTCGGCGAGGATCGCGTGGAGCTCGGTGATTTTGCCGGCGTTGCGGGTGGCGAGGATCAGGCGGGTCATGCCCACCAGTATCCAGCCGGTGTCAGGGGGTGCAGACCTTGGTCAGTTCGCCGGCGGCGTCGGTGATCGGGCTGAGGTCCGGGGTCTCGTCGCCGTTCCTGACCGCCGTACGGACGTTGGACACGGCGGTGTTGAGGTGGTCGACCGCCTTGTTGACGTCGGCGTTGTCGGTCTTGTCGCCGATCTCGTCGAGGTTCTGGTCGATGGAGGCGAGGGCCTCGTCGATCTGGGTGGGGTCGTTGGACGCGTTCTCCACGGCCTGCTGGAGGTCGGTGACGCTGTCGGCGACGGCCTCGGCGGTCTGGACGCAGTCCAGTGCCTTGCTGACGGCGTCGCAGCCGGTGGTGAGGCCGACCGTGAGTCCCACGGCGGCCACCGCGGCGGCGATGGTGATACGGCGACTGCGGCGGCGTCGGCTCGCGGCCATGGATCTCGCGGCCATGGATCTGTTTCCTCCCTGTGGCAGGCCTCAGGAGGCCCCCGTTGACTGGCCGGGCGCCCGTTGTGCACAGCGGGCGCCCGTACTCCCGAAGACGCCGGTACGGTCGGTCGGGTTGCGCGCACCGGCCACCGTTCTTGGCGGTCCCTTTACCTTTCGAGCACCGTGTCGAGCGCCTTGTTCTGCAGGACGGCGAGTTCCGAGCAGCCCAGGACGGCGAGGTCGAGGAGGGAGTTGAGCTCCTCGCGGGCGAAGGGCTCGGCCTCGGCGGTGCCCTGGACCTCGACGAAGCGGCCGTCGCCGGTGCAGACGACGTTCATGTCGGTGTCGGCCTTGACGTCCTCCTCGTAGTGGAGGTCGAGGAGGGGGACGCCTCCCACGATGCCGACGGAGACCGCGCTCACGGTTCCGGTCAGCGGCTGACGGCCGGCCTTGATGAGCTTCTTGCCCTGGGCCCAGGCGACGGCGTCGGCGAGGGCGACGTAGGCGCCGGTGATGGCGGCGGTGCGGGTGCCGCCGTCGGCCTGGAGGACGTCGCAGTCGAGGACGATGGTGTTCTCGCCGAGCGCCTTGTAGTCGATGACCGCGCGCAGGGAGCGGCCGATGAGCCGGCTGATCTCGTGCGTGCGGCCGCCGATCCTGCCGCGGACGGACTCGCGGTCGCCGCGGGTGTTGGTGGCGCGGGGCAGCATGGAGTACTCGGCGGTCACCCAGCCCTCGCCGCTGCCCTTGCGCCAGCGGGGGACGCCTTCGGTGACGGAGGCGGTGCAGAAGACCTTGGTGTCGCCGAAGGAGACGAGGACGGAGCCCTCGGCGTGCTTGCTCCAGCCGCGTTCGATGGTGACCGGGCGGAGTTGTTCGGGGGTGCGGCCGTCGATTCGAGACATGGCGTCGAGCCTAGCGGCCTCCCGGGTGGGCGCCGGGCGCGCTCAGCTCACATCATGTCCTCGATCTCCGCGGCGATGGGGTCGGCGTCGGTGCCGATGACAACCTGGATGGCGGTGCCCATCTTGACGACGCCGTGGGCGCCTGCGGCCTTGAGGGCGGCGTCGTCGACCTTGCTCGCGTCGACGACCTCGGTGCGCAGGCGGGTGATGCAGCCCTCGACCTCTTCGATGTTCTCGATGCCGCCGAGTCCCGCGACGATCTTCTCTGCCTTGGTGGCCATGCCGGTCTCCTCATGCACAGTTGGCCCAACTTCGGGAGCGATTGCGCCGTGCGTACCGAAAGATGACGCCAAAGATGACGTCACGGCCGCTCAATCGTCCGTGACTGGTCTACACCACCCGACAGGCGGTCGCCAACTGATGAGTTCAGAGACCGGGATCTCACCCGCGCGCCGGCGTTGGCAGTCCGCGTTCCAGGGGCTGCAGAAGATGGGCCGCAGTCTTCAGCTGCCCATTGCCGTACTGCCGGCCGCGGGCATCCTCAACCGGCTCGGCCAGCCGGACGTGTTCGGGGACGACGGGCTGGGCTGGACGAACGTCTCCAAGGTGATGGCGGGTGCGGGCGGGGCGCTGCTCGACGGTCAGCTGGGGCTGCCGCTGCTGTTCTGCGTGGGTGTGGCGATCGGGATGGCGAAGAAGTCGGACGGGTCGACGGCGCTGGCGGCGGTGGCCGGATTCCTCGTCTACTTCTCGGTGTTGAGGCAGTTTCCGGAGGACTGTCCGAGCGGGGCGAAGGCCGTGCAGGGCATCGGGTGCCAGGCGACGGTGGACCAGACGGTCGTGGCGTTCACGTACCAGAACCCTGGGGTGTTCGGCGGCATCGTGATGGGGCTGCTGACGGCGTTCTTCTGGCAGCGGTACCACCGCACGAAGCTGGTGGACTGGCTCGGCTTCTTCAACGGGCGCCGACTGGTGCCGATCGTCATGGCGTTCGTGGCGATCGTGTTCGCCGCGCTGTGTCTGTGGGTGTGGCCGCCGATCGGTGACGGGCTGGAGAACTTCAGCGACTGGCTGAAGGGCGCGGGGGCGTGGGGTGCGGGGCTGTTCGGTGTCGCGAACCGGGCGTTGCTGGTGATCGGGTTGCACCAGTTCCTCAACGTGCCCATCTGGTTCCAGTTCGGGACGTACACCAAGGCGGACGGCTCCCAGGTGCACGGTGACATCAACATGTTCCTGGCGGGGGATCCGAACGCGGGGCAGTTCACCTCGGGGTTCTTCCCGATCATGATGTTCGCGCTGCCGGCGGCGGCGCTGGCGATCACGCACTGTGCGAGGCCGGGGCGGCGCAAGGAGGTCGGCGGTCTGATGCTGTCCGTGGCCCTGACCTCGTTCGTGACGGGGATCACCGAGCCGATCGAGTACTCGTTCCTGTTCGTCGCGCCGCTGCTGTACGTGGTGCACGCGGTGCTGACGGGGATGTCGATGGCGGTGACGTGGGGGCTGGGAGTGCATGACGGTTTCAGCTTCTCGGCCGGTCTCATCGACTACGTCATCAACTGGAACCTCGCGACGAGACCTTGGGCGATCGTCCCGATCGGCCTGTGCTTCGCGGCCCTCTATTACCTGGTCTTCCGGTTCGCGATCACGAAGTTCGACCTCGGGACGCCGGGCCGGGAGCCGGAGGAGGAGGTCGAGGACGTCACCAAGGTGTAGTCCTCCGGTTGCAGAACTGACGGGTTCCTTATAACGCCCCCATCGTGTACAACAGGTCTACACCACTGAGTGGTGTAGACCACCACCCGATGGAGGAAGCGTCATGAGCACCGCCACCGAGACGGCGGCCCCTGCGAAGAAGCGGGGTTCCGGTCTTTTCCAGGGCCTGCAGAAGGTCGGCCGCAGTCTTCAGCTCCCGATCGCCGTGTTGCCGGCGGCGGGGCTGCTGCTCCGGTTCGGCCAGCAGGACGTCCACGACAAGCTGCACCTGCCCGACAAGGTCACGGCGGTCTTCGCCACGGCGGGCGGCGCCATCTTCGACAACCTTCCGATGCTGTTCTGCATCGGTGTGGCGATCGGCTTCGCCAAGAAGTCGGACGGCTCGACCGCGCTGGCCGCGCTGGTGGGCTTCCTTGTCTACAGCAACGTACTGAAGGCGTTCCCGGTCACCGAGGCGAAGGTCCAGGCGGGCGCGGACATAGCCGCGACCTACAACAACCCCGGTGTGCTCGGCGGCATCATCATGGGTCTGCTCTCCGCCGTGCTGTGGCAGCGCTTCCACCGCACCAGGCTGGTGGACTGGCTCGGCTTCTTCAACGGCCGTCGGCTGGTGCCGATCATCATGGCCTTCGTCGGCACGCTCCTGGGCGTCTTCTTCGGCCTGGTCTGGGAGCCGATCGGTGAGGGCATCTCGAACTTCGGCGAGTGGATCACCGGTCTCGGTGCCTTCGGTGCCGGTCTGTTCGGTCTGATCAACCGTGCGCTGATCCCGGTCGGCATGCACCAGTTCGTGAACTCCGTCGCCTGGTTCCAGATCGGCGACTTCAAGAACGCCTCGGGCACCGTCGTCCACGGCGACCTGACCCGCTTCTTCGCCGGTGACCCGACCGCCGGTCAGTTCATGTCGGGCTTCTTCCCGATCATGATGTTCGGTCTGCCGGCCGCCGCGATCGCGATCGCCCACTCGGCCCGCCCCGAGCGCCGCAAGGCCGTGATGGGCATGATGGTCTCCCTCGCTCTGACCTCCTTCGTGACCGGTGTGACCGAGCCGATCGAGTTCTCGTTCATGTTCATCGCCCCGGTGCTGTACGCGATCCACGCGGTTCTCACCGCCCTGTCGATGGCGGTCACCTGGGCGCTCGGCGTCCACGCGGGCTTCACCTTCTCCGCGGGTGCCATCGACTACGGGCTGAACTGGAACCTGGCCACGAAGCCCTGGCTGATCATCCCGATAGGCCTGGTCTTCGGCGCGATCTACTACGCCGTCTTCCGCTTCGCCATCGTCAAGTGGAACCTCCCCACCCCGGGCCGCGAGCCCGAGGAGGAGATCGAGGACCTCACGAAGGCCTGACCTCCGACCGACGTACGGCGAAGGCCCCCGGAGTCCTGAACCTCTCCGGGGGCCTTCGTCGTACCGTGGGCGATGCCGTGGGTGCTAGATCTCGTACGACACCCTCGGCGTCGCCAGGGACACCGGGCCGTCGAACGTCGCGCGCGCGTCGACGAGGTTGACCTGGGGGTCGGTCCACGGGGGGATGTGGGTGAGGACCAGGCGGCGGGCGTTTGCCCGGGTCGCCGTCTCACCCGCCTCGCGGCCGTTGAGGTGCAGGTCGGGAATGTCTTCCTTGCCGTGCGTGAAGGCGGCCTCGCACAGGAACAGGTCGGTGTCGCGGGCGAGATCGGTCAGGGCGGGGCTCACACCCGTGTCGCCGGAGTACGTGAGGGACTTCCCGCCGTGCTCGACGCGGATGCCGTACGCCTCCACCGGGTGCGCGACTCGCTCGGTGTGGACCGTGAACGGGCCGATGTCGAAGGTGGACGGCTTGACCGTGTGGAAGTCGAAGACCTCGCTCATGGAGGAGGCGGTGGGGGTGTCGGCGTAGGCCGTGGTGAGGCGGTGCTCGGTGCCTTCGGGGCCGTAGACCGGGATGGGGTCGCAGCGGCCGCCGTCGTGGCGGTAGTAGCGCGCGACGAAGTACGCGCACATGTCGATGCAGTGGTCGGCGTGCAGATGGCTGAGGAAGATCGCGTCGAGGTCGTAGAGACCGCAGTGGCGCTGCAGCTCGCCAAGGGCACCGTTGCCCATGTCGAGAAGCAGCCGGTAGCCGTCGGCCTCGACGAGGTAGCTCGAGCAGGCCGATTCCGCGGACGGGAACGACCCCGAGCAGCCGACGACGGTGAGCTTCATAAAACAGAAACCTCCGCTGGCGGGAACTTTTCTGGGATGGAGAACGGGGGTCGTGCGGTCCGTCGAGCGTAAGGCGCAAAACCCCCGGTCGCTCCTCCACCAAGGGCTGTTGTGGGCGAACTCACCTGTGCTGTCACCGGTTCGGCTGGACCCGCGGCGCATGGGGAGTGAGAGAGGGATCACGGGTTACGCAGAGGGCGCGCGGGGCAGTTCGCGCGCCGGTACCGTCGTCCTCATGGACACGTCCTGGTGGCTCGCGCTCGTGGCGGTGGTGCTGCTCGCGCTGGTCGCCACCCTGGTGGACGGCTGGGGGCGGGGGCATCGGCCCCGGGGCCGCGCGGACCGTACGACTCGGCCGTCCGGGCGTACGACGGGGGTGCGGCCGCGGCCCGCCGAGATCTGGTGGGCGCAGGTGCCGTACGAGGACGGGCCGGGGGCCAAGGACCGGCCGTGTCTCGTGCTGGCGGTGCGCGGCGGGCGGGTCACCGTCGCGAAGATCACCAGCAAGTACCACGACGAGCGGGGCGGGGTGATCCCGTTGCCGCCGGGCTCGGTGGGTGACGCTCAGGGGCGCGCGAGCTTCCTGGAGACGGACGAGCTGCGGGTGGTGCCGGTGGGCGACTTCCGGCGGAGGGCGGGGGTGGTGGACCCGGTCCTGTGGGATCAGGTCCGTCACCTGGCGACGTAGGACGTCACGCCCAGAGCGCGACGTAGATCGTCACGCCCAGAGCGCGACGCGGAACCTCACGCCCAGAGCTGGCCCTGGAGCGTCTCGATCGCTTCCTCCGTCGTCGCCGCCGTGTAGACGCCCGTGGAGAGGTACTTCCAGCCGCCGTCGGCCACGACGAACACGATGTCGGCGGACTCCCCCGCCTTCAGCGCCTTGTTGCCGACGCCGATCGCCGCGTGCAGGGCGGCGCCCGTGGAGACGCCCGCGAAGATGCCCTCCTGCTGGAGAAGCTCGCGGGTGCGGGTGACCGCGTCCGCCGAGCCGACGGAGAAGCGGGTGGTCAGCACCGACGCGTCGTACAGCTCCGGTACGAAGCCCTCGTCGAGGTTCCTGAGTCCGTAGACCAGGTCGTCGTAGCGCGGCTCGGCGGCCACGATCTTCACGTCCGGTCGGTGCTCACGCAGGTAGCGGCCGACGCCCATCAGGGTGCCGGTGGTGCCGAGGCCCGCGACGAAGTGGGTGACCGAGGGGAGGTCGGCGAGGATCTCCGGGCCGGTGGTCGCGTAGTGGGCGCCCGCGTTGTCGGGGTTGCCGTACTGGTAGAGCATCACCCAGTCGGGGTGCTCGGCGGACAGCTCCTTGGCGACCCGTACGGCGGTGTTGGAGCCGCCCGCGGCCGGGGACGGGATGATCTCGGCGCCCCACATGGCGAGCAGCTCGCGGCGCTCCTGCGAGGTGTTCTCGGGCATCACGCAGACCATGCGGTAGCCCTTGAGCTTGGCGGCCATCGCCAGGGAGATGCCGGTGTTGCCGGAGGTGGGCTCCAGGATGGTGCAGCCGGGCGTGAGGCGGCCGTCCTTCTCCGCCTGCTCGATCATGTGCAGGGCGGGGCGGTCCTTGACCGAGCCGGTCGGGTTGCGGTCCTCCAGCTTCGCCCAGATGCGGACGTCGGCGGACGGCGAGAGCCGCGGCAGGCGCACCAGGGGGGTGTTGCCCACCGCGGCCAGCGGGGAGTCGTAGCGCATCGACGATCAGGCCATGCCGCCGGCCACGGCCGGCAGGATCGTGACGTTGTCGCCGTCGGTGAGCTTGGTGTTGATGCCGTCGAGGAAGCGGACGTCCTCGTCGTTGAGGTAGACGTTGACGAAGCGGCGCAGTTCACCGCCGGCCACGATGCGGGCCTGGACGCCCGCGTGCCGGGTCTCCAGGTCGGCGAAGAGCTCGGCGAGGGTGTTCCCGTTGCCCTCCACCGCCTTCTGGCCGTCGGTGTCG
>NZ_JBHVYZ010000028.1:0-32711 GCF_042880295.1 Streptomyces sp. NPDC058307 | reverse complement strand
AAGAGCTCGGCGAGGGTGTTCCCGTTGCCCTCCACCGCCTTCTGGCCGTCGGTGTAGGTGCGGAGGATGGTCGGGATGCGGACCTCGATGGCCATGGTGGCGGGCTCCTGTCGGAAAGTGGTCTGGTCGGTGGGCGCACGGCGAACGCGCGCCGCGGCTCACGGCCGTACGGCGGCAGGGAAGGTCAACAGATGGCGCTGTTCAGCCTGCACAGGTCGACGTGCAGCCGCGCCACGAGCAGGATGCCCGGCGTCTTCTCGCTCACGTCGTTCAGAACCATGGGCTCATCGTATCGATTCCCGGTCCGGATCCCGGAGTGTGATCTCGCATACTGGATCGTTCCCGACCGGATCGCGAGATCAGTAGGACTCGACGACCGTGACCTCCTCCTCGGTGACCTCGCCGTCGAGGATCCGGTAGGAGCGGAACTGGAAGTCGCCGAGGCCGTCGGTGTCGGCGGTGGAGACGAGGACGTAGTGGGCGCCGGGCTCGTTGGCGTAGGAGATGTCCGTGCGGGAGGGGTAGGCCTCGGTCGCGGTGTGGGAGTGGTAGATGACCACCGGCTCCTCGTCGCGGTCGTCCATCTCGCGGTACAGCTTGAGCAGGTCGCCGGAGTCGAACTCGTAGAACGTCGGTGACATCGCGGCGTTGAGCATCGGGATGAAGCGCTCGGGGCGGTCCGACCCGGCCGGTCCCGCGACGACTCCGCACGCCTCGTCGGGGTGGTCCTTGCGCGCGTGCGCGACGATCTGGTCGACGAGGGCCTGGGTGATGGTCAGCATGGTGGTCAGGATAAGCAGAAGGGCTGCCCGGTACCGAGGAGTGGTACGGGGCAGCCCATATGCCGGACGTTCTGTTCTGTCCGGCTGTCCGGCTGTCCGGCTATCCGGAGACCTTCTCGAACTCCGGCTCGCGCCGGTCCGCGATCTGCGGGTGACGGGACTTCAGCACGGCCCAGCCCACGCCCAGCGCCGCGGCCCAGCCCGCCATCACGTACAGGCACACCCGCGAGTCCGCGTCCTTCGCGATCAGGCAGGTCACGAAGAGCAGGAAGACGATGGCGATCCAGCTGCCGACCGAGCCGCCCGGTGCCGGGAAGGAGGAGGCGGGCAGGCGCCCTGCCACGACCTCGCGGCGGTAGCGGACATGGCTGATCAGGATCATCAGCCAGGTCCAGATGCCCGCGGCGGTCGCGACCGAGACGACGTATCCGAAGGCCTTCTCGGGCACGACGTAGTTCAGCACCACGCCGATGCCCATGAAGAGCACGGAGACCGTGATGGCCAGCGCCGGGGTGCGGGTGACGGAGAGCTTGTTGAAGGCCTGCGGTGCCTCTCCGCTGTCGGCGAGGGTGCGCAGCATGCGGCCCGTGGAGTACATGCCGGAGTTGCAGGAGGACAGGGCCGCGGTGAGGACGACGAAGTTCACGATGCCGGCGCCCGCCGGGATGCCGATCACGGCGAAGGCCTTCACGAAGGGGCTGACGCCGGCCGCGAACTCGGTCCACTTGACCACGCACAGGATGACGGTGAGGGCACCGACGTAGAAGAGGCCGATACGCCACGGCAGGGTGTTGATCGCCTTGGGGAGGGTCTTCTCGGGGTTCTCGGACTCACCGGCGGTGACGCCGACCAGCTCGACGGCGAGGTAGGCGAACATCACGCCCTGCAGGGTCATCAGCGACGAGCCGACGCCCTTGGGGAAGAAGCCGTCGAAGGCCCAGAGATTGGAGACCGCGGCGGTGTCGCCGGCGGCGCTGAAGCCGAAGGTGAGGACGCCGAGGCCGGTCACGATCATGCCGATGAGGGCGGTGACCTTGATCATCGAGAACCAGAACTCGATCTCGCCGAACAGCTTCACCGAGATCAGGTTCGCCACGAACAGGACGACCAGGAAGACCAGGGCCGTCGTCCACTGCGGGACGGCGGGGAACCAGTAGTTGACGTAGATCGCGGCGGCGGTGAGTTCCGCCATGCCGGTGACGACCCACAGCAGCCAGTAGGTCCAGCCGGTGAAGTAGCCGAAGAACGGGCCGAGGAACTCGCGGGAGTACTCCGCGAAGGAGCCGGAGACCGGGCGGTAGAGCAGCAGTTCGCCCAGTGCCCGCATGATGAAGAAGATGATCACGCCGGCGACGGCGTACATCAGGATGAGGCTCGGACCGGCCTTGGCGATGTTCGCCCCGGCGTTGAGGAAGAGGCCGACGCCGATGGCGCCGCCGATCGCGATCATCTGGACCTGGCGGCTGCCGAGTCCGCGCTCGTACCCCTCTTCGGAGGCGTTCGGGGCCTTCTCCGGGCCTGAGCCGTTGTCTTCGACCTGAGCGGAGGTCATGTGGTGGTGCGCCTTTCTCCATACCGGACCGGGCCTCTCGTCGGCCTCGGACCGGTTCTCGATCCCCCCGGATTGATGGAGTCGTGCCTGGCCGGCGGTTGCCGGCTCGGTGGCGCACCCGGCCGAACATACGGATGGTGTTCGCCGGGCGGTCGTGAAGATTTATCACGGCCGCACGACTGATCACCTGGGCGCGATGTGGCGCAGAGCACAGAAAGAAGCGGACAAAGGGCGCGCGGACGGCACGAAAGCCGTCAGTGCGGTGACGTGATCGTTATCCGGATTTGAGCGTCCTCTGAGCGAACACATCACCCTCAAAAGCGGGCACGAAACCGTCACATCTCAGGGCATGAGGGTGGTCACGAGAGTCTCCTGGAGACCGCCGAGCCACAGATACGCCATCACCATCGGCTTACGGGGGTCCTCGTCCGGGAGCCGGTAGAGGAGGTCGGTGTCCTCCTCGTCGGTGATGTCGAGGCGGGAGCCGATCGCGAGCCGCAGGTCGTTGAGGGCGCTGAGCCACTGCCGGGACTCGGCGGTCGACAGCTTGAGGACCGCCCCGCCGTCGCCCGCGGAGCGCAGCGCGTCCAGGGAACGGACCACCGCGAGGGCGTTCTCGCGCTTGCCGGCCCGCAGGTCGTTCTCGGTGTAGCGGCGGAACTCCGAGGAGTACGCCCGCTGTTCCTCGGCCTCCTTGGCCCGGGGCGCGCCCTCCGGATCGCTGTAGGCGTCCGGGAAGAGCCGCTTGAGCACCGGGTCGGACGGCGGCTCGCTCGGGCCTTCCGCGAAGAGCTCGGCGAGCGGGTCGCCGGAGGTGTCCTCGGCGGGTCCGGGCCCGATGAGTTCCAGGAGCTGGACGGCCAGCGAGCGGATGATGGAGATCTCGACGTCGTCGAGGGCGACGGCCGCGCCGCCGCCGGGGAGCGGTTCGAAGGTTCCGGGCATCAGGGTCTGTCGCTACTTCCGGTCCTGCTGGAGGGTGGCCCACAGACCGTATCCGTGCATGGCCTGCACGTCGCGTTCCATCTCCTCGCGGGTTCCGCTGGAGACGACCGCCCGGCCCTTGTGGTGGACGTCGAGCATCAGTTTGGTGGCCTTGTCCTTCGAGTAGCCGAAGTACGTCTGGAAGACGTAGGTCACATAGCTCATGAGGTTGACGGGGTCGTTGTGCACGATCGTGACCCAGGGGACGTCCGGCTCGGGGACGGCGAAGACCTCTTCCGCCGACTCGGTGCGTTCGATCTCTACGGGAGCGGGTGACGTCACACGGCCCATGCTGCCACGCACCCCACAAATCGTCACACTGACGCGAAGTGGGGTAGCATCTCTTGTTATGAACACAGCGGACCTTGGGCTGCCGGTGGATGTTCCCTCGACGGCACTCTTCACGGACCAGTACGAGCTGACGATGCTGCAGGCCGCGCTGAAGGCGGGTACCGCCGAACGGCGCAGCGTGTTCGAGGTCTTCACCCGGCGGCTGCCGGAGGGGCGGCGCTACGGCGTCGTCGCGGGCACCGGCCGGGTGCTGGACGCGGTGGAGAACTTCCGCTTCGACGCCGATGTCCTCGGCTTCCTGCGCGAGCGCTCCATCGTCGACGAGGAGACCCTGGACTGGCTCGCCACCTACCGCTTCGGCGGCGACATCTGGGGCTACCCGGAGGGCGAGGTGTACTTCCCGGGCTCGCCGATCCTGCGGGTGGAGGGCTCCTTCGCCGAGTGCGTGCTGCTGGAGACCGTGATCCTGTCGATCCTCAACCACGACTCCGCGATAGCCGCGGCCGCCTCCCGGATGTCCTCGGCCGCGGGTGACCGGCCGCTGATCGAGATGGGCGCCCGCCGCACCCACGAGCTCTCCGCCGTGGCCGCCGCCCGCGCCGCCTACGTGGGCGGTTTCGCCACCACCTCCGACCTTGCGGCCGGTTTCCGCTACGGCATCCCCACGGTGGGCACCTCCGCCCACGCCTTCACCCTGCTGCACGACCACGAGCGGGACGCCTTCCGTGCCCAGGTGGAGTCGCTGGGCCGGGGCACCACCCTGCTCGTCGACACCTACGACGTGACGGAGGCCGTCCGCCTGGCCGTCGAGGTGGCCGGGCCCGAGCTGGGGGCCGTGCGCATCGACTCCGGCGACCTGCTCCTGGTCGCCCACCGGGTGCGGCAGCAGCTGGACGAGCTGGGCGCCGAGCGGACGCGGATCATCGTCACCTCCGACCTCGACGAGTACGCCATCGCCTCGCTGGCCGTGGCCCCGGTGGACGCGTACGGCGTCGGCACCCAGCTGGTGACCGGCTCCGGGCACCCGACCGCCTCGATGGTCTACAAGCTGGTCGCGCGCGCCGAGTCCGACGATCCGAAGGCGCCGCTGATCCCGGTCGCGAAGAAGTCGTCCGGGGGCAAGACCTCGGTCGGCGGCCGCAAGTGGGCGGCCCGGCGGCTGGACGCGGAGGGGTTCGCGGAGGCCGAGGTGGTGGGCACCGGGCCGGTTCCGGCGGGGCTCGCGGACCGGCAGCTGCTGGTGGAGCTGGTCAAGGGCGGCGAAGTCGTGGCCCGCGAGCCGCTGGACGTCGTACGGGACCGGCATGCCGCCGCCCGGGCCAACCTGCCGCTGTCGGCGACGCAGCTCTCGCGCGGGGAGCCGGTCATTCCGACGGAGTATGTCCACGGGCGTACGGGTAGCTAGGCCTTGTCCGGCGGGTGTCGTGCCGAACGCGCCCGCCCACGCCCCCTCCCGCACGGTCCCCGAAGTCTCTAGGCTCGTAAGTTCACTCTTAGTCGAAGGACACCCACCATGCGCCGCGCCTTGATCGTCGTCGACGTGCAGAACGACTTCTGCGAGGGAGGCAGTCTCGCGGTGGCCGGAGGTGCCGATGTGGCCGCCGCCGTCACCGAGCTGATCGGGCAGGCGGCGGGCTCCGGCTACCAGCACGTGGTGGCCACCCGCGACCACCACATCGCGCCCGGCGGCCACTTCGCCGACAACCCCGACTTCGTGCACTCCTGGCCCGCGCACTGCGTCGCCGGGACCGAGGGGGTCGGGTTCCATCCGAACTTCGCGCCGGCCGTCGCTTCCGGGGCGATCGACGCGGTCTTCGACAAGGGGGCGTACGCCGCGGCGTACAGCGGCTTCGAGGGGGCCGACGAGAACGGCGTGTCACTGGCCGACTGGCTGCGGGCCCGCGAGGTCTCCGAGGTCGACGTGGTCGGGATCGCCACGGACCACTGCGTACGGGCCACCGCGCTGGACGCGGCCCGGGAGGGCTTCCGTACGCAGGTCCTCCTCGACCTCACCGCCGGAGTCGCCGAGGCGACGACCGAGCGGGCGCTCGAGGAGCTGCGCGCGGCGGGCGTGGAGCTGACCGGGAAGCCGGTCGTCTAAGGCCTCCCCGGGCCCGGCACGGGCACTCAGGCCGGTGCTGTCGGCCTCCTCAGCAGGGACCTGATCGGATGCCACAGCTCCTGGGCCAGCTCGGGACCGCCCACGACAGCGTTGTCAGGGGCGGTACGCCATATCAGCCCGTCCGGATGGTGCAGTACGGCCGTGACCTCGTCCGGGGTCGGGGGCGCGCCGTTGCCGCGCAGGTACACCGCGCGCAGTCCCAGGTTGCGCAGCCTGGTCAGGGCGCGCGCCCGGTTGTGGGCGTGGACGAGTACCCGCACACTGCCGTAGCCGTCGGCGGGCGGGCGGGGCAGGTTCAGCGCCACCACCACCCTGCCGTTCGGCAGCTTGCAGAAACCTCCTGCGGCCATGCGGGTCACACCCCCGTGTGCGTCGGTGTCAATAAGGAAGCCACAGGACGCACCTAAACACGATCGGCGGCAACCCGCCAGGGGTTGCCGCCGATACGCTTTTGACCTGCGGTTTTACTTCTTCTTGGCCGAATGTCCGACCTGGAGCGTGATCGTCGAGCCGTTCAGGGGCTCCTTGACGATCTTGATCCGGGTGTCGGTGTCAGTGACCTTGACACCCGCGAACGGGTTCGACGCGTCGTAGTAGCTCGACGTGCCGTCGTCGAAGACGGGGACGCCCGGCTTGGACTTGATCTTCGTCGGGACGTCGGCGTTGTGGAGCGTGACCGAGTCCGTCGGGTACCAGCTGAAGGTCGAGTCGTAGGCCTGGATGCGGTTGCGCATCAGCGTGCCGTCGGACCACTTGAGGGCGGTCGGGTGGGAGTCGACCGGGAGGATCAGACCCGTACCCGGGTGCTGGCTGGTGTTGTCGTCGGCCTGGGAGGTGTCCCACTTCCAGATCAACAGGCCGTTCTGGTAGGCGTAGTGCTCCACCCAGTCCGGACGGGTCGTCGAGAAGCCGTAGTTGTACGGGCCGACCTTCAACACCTTGTCGTACGACACGTACTGGCGGTTCTCGGCGAGGTAGTACTGCGCGTACTCGTCCGTGATCGAGGCGCCGATGCGCGAGAAGCCGTTCGCGGTCCAGGCGGCGTCCGCCGTCTCGGCGTTGTCGGAGAACAGGGTCGCGCCGTCGGCGGTCACCGTGATCTCGTCGGCCGCGAAGCCCTTCAGGGCGGCCCCGCCGTCGGTCTGGTAGCGGAAGCGCAGCTGGATCTTCTGGCCCGCGTAGGCGTTCAGCGGGAAGGTCAGCTTCTGGTGGGCGTCGACCGAGCCGGTGAGGGCCGGCTTGCCGCTGCCGTCGCGCGGGATTGCGGTGCCGTCGGCCAGGGTGCCGTCGATGGGCGTCCAGTTGGAGCCGTCGGTGGAGACCTCGGTGTAGAGGTAGTCGTAGTCCTGCTCGATGTCCCACCAGCCGTCGAGGGTCAGCGCCGCCGAGGACTTGCCGGTCAGGTCGAGCGGGCGGGTCAGGGTGTTGCGCAGGTCGTTGCCGCTGCCGCTCCACCACTGGGTGGCGCCCTGCGCCGGGGTGACCACCGAGGTGCTGACCGTCTTCTTCGGCAGCTGGACGACGAGCGCCTGCGGGTTCTTGGTGTTGTACTCCGCGACGCCCAGCTTGTGGCTGGACCGCTTGCCGGCCTTGGCCACGTCGTAGTCGAGCCAGCCCAGTTGGAGCTTGTCCCAGGCGTTCATGTCGCCGGGCAGGTCGCCGATGGAGTCCTTGCCGGTGCCTAGCCAGGAGCCGGAGGACATCAGCGTCCAGAAGCCGGTGGAGTTCTCGCCGGCGCCGGAGGTGTCGTACTCGTCGGGCAGGCCCAGGTCGTGGCCGTACTCGTGGGCGAAGACGCCGAGTCCGCCGTTCTCCGGCTGGATGGTGTAGTCGCCGACCCAGACGCCGGTGTCGCCGATCTGGGTGCCGCCGAGCTTGTTGGTGTCCGGGCCGGTGGAGCCGGCGTCGCTGCCGAAGGCGTACCAGCGGTGCGCCCAGATGGCGTCCTCGCCCTGGGCGCCGCCGCCCGCGGACTCGTCCTCGCCGGCGTGCACGATCTGGAAGTGGTCGATGTAGCCGTCGGGCTCGTTGAAGTTGCCGTCGCCGTCGAAGTCGTAGCGGTCCCACTGGTCGAACTGGGCCAGTTCCGCGCGGATTTCGGCGGCGGTGTCGCCGGCGGCCTCGCGCTGGGCAACCCAGGCGTTGACGCCGTCCTGCACGGCGTACCAGGCGCCGGTGGACGCCTTGTTGGAGCCGTAACGGGCCTCGTTGTAGGGGACCTTGACCCAGTCGGTCACTTCGCCCTCGACCGAGTAGCGGCCCGAGGACTGCTTCTCGTAGTACTTCTTGAGCGACTCGGTCTTCTTGCCGGTGCCGAAGTACAGGTCCTGGAAGTGCGCCTGGTTGTAGTCCGCCTGCCAGGCGGTGCTGTTGTTCTGCTTGCGGTCCGGCTTGGCTATCCGGTTGTGCAGCGGGCCGGCCGTGCCGCCGTAGCGGGGGTCGACCTGGTCGCCGAACTCCACCAGGATGGTGAAGATCTTGTCGGTCTTCTCCCGGCCGAGTTCGACGTACTTGCTGTCGCCCTTGCGGCCCTTGAGCTCGACCACCTGGGAGCCGTTGCGGTTCTTCACTGCGGCGTCCCCGGAAATGACCTGGTCGAGCGCCTCCTTCCGCTGCGCCTCCTGGGTCTTGGTCAGCGGGCCGTCGAAGTCGTGCTCCCTGGCCTTCGCCGGCTGCGGGTCGTTGCGGTCGACCGCGGAGGCCTTCGTGGACGTGGTGTCCGCGGCCTGTGCCACGGCGAACGTCGAGAACGTGGCCGAGGCGGCCGCGAGGGCGACGACGGTCGCCGCCGTCCTGAACGTCCAGGATCTGTGCGTCACTTGTACCTCTCCCCTATCAGGCAAGTGACCCGTATTTGACTAAAGGTTGGGGAGAAAAGACAGATCTTGACTTGGACCCGCCAAGTGCATTATCGGGAGCCGGTGTTCGTATTGCGGACACGTGACTGCAACACGACAGGCGCGCACGACCGTCCACTTGATGGACGCCATGACTCCGTGCGCCCCCTGTGCTCCGGCACTGTTGGTTAGGTCACGCTTACTGTTCGTTCCACTCGGGCAAACAGGCGATTAGAGTCGATCGGCGGAACGCCCGGATGTCGGCGGAATGCCAGGCCGACGCCCCCCGTGGACCCCCGATTCCGAGGACACGATTGCCATGCCTCGTCCGACCGCCGCACAGATCGCCTACGGCTCGATCACCGTCATCTTCTCGACGCTCGCCATGCTGCTGCTGTCACAGACGAGTTCGGCCGTGGGGACCGCGGTCATCGCGGTCTCGGCGCTCGCCCTCGGCCTGCTGGTCGCCATGACGGTGCCCCAGCCGAAGCCCCGAGTCGTCGCCCTGAGCAGGCCCGCCGACCGCCCGGCGGAGGAGCCGGTACCGGCGGCGGCCACGAGCTCCAAGACGGCCGCCTGAGCACTGCGTTGGCTTGAGCGGGGTGCAAGGTGCGGGTTGCGGGGTGCTCTGGGTCGACCCCGGGTCCGCGCAGCCGGGTGCTCCTCCCCGTCACCGGTTCGTCGGAGCGGGCCGCGGGGCCAGCCGCGTTCGCGGGACCAGCTCACGTCTGCCGAGCCGGGTGCTCCAGATCGGCCCCGGGGGGCATCGGGGCGGGCCGGGGCCCGGATCTCGCGTTCGCCGAGCCGGGTGCTCCTCCCGTCACCGGGTTCGTCCGGGCGGTCGGGGCGCCAGTCGCGTTCGTCCGGTCAAGCCCGGCGTCGTCGCGGTGAGCGGGTCCGTCCGCCCCCTGGGTCGGCAGGACGGGCCCGGGCACTGGTCGCGTTCGCCACCGTGACCGACGGCTCGGCGCTCCCAGCCACGCCGATCCCGGACACGCGCCGCCCCGAGGACGTGCTCGGACTCCGCCGACCCAGGAGGCAGCCCGGGCCCGCCCGGGTCAGTCCGTGCTGACCACCACCGTCTTCGCCGCCTTGTCGTGCAGGCCCTGCTTGTACGGCTTGTCGAAGTAGCTCCAGCCGCCCGAGATGGCCGTCCAGATGCAGGCGCAGCAGAACGCGAACGGGATCCACAGCACCGCCGAGCGGATCAGCGTGTTCTGCACGGAGGGCGTGGAGCCGTTCTCGAGGTTCGCCACCCGCATCCCGAGCCACTTCTTGCCGAGTGTCTGCCCGGACCGGGTGATCAGGACGGTGTCGTAGGCGATGTAGAGCAGCGCGGCGAGCGCCGACTGGGCCAACGACTTGCCGTACTGCATGTTGTCGCCGTTCACGTCGTACTCGTTCACCCCGAGGCCCCAGGTGATCAGCCCGACGACGATCACCACCAGGATCATGTCGATGATCCGGGCCAGCGTGCGCCGGCCACTGGGCGCCAGCGGTGGCATGCCGGCCAGCGGGTCGGTGGGGTAGGAACCACCGCCGTACGGGTCGCCGCCGGGCGTGCCCCCGTAGGGCGGGGGTGGTGTGCTGTACGGCGATCCCGACCCCTCGGCGGGCGGGGGCTGCTTCCTGAACGGGTCGTCGTCCGGCGGCTGCTGGCCGGAGCCGGGAGGCGGTTCACTGCTCATGGACCGAGTCGACCGCGAACCCCCCGGCTCCGCATCCGGCGAGCGGCCGTCCGGAGTACCGAATCAAGTACGTCGCCCGCGGGACCCGCTCAGCCCGCCACGAACGTATGCGCCGCCTTGTCGTGCCAGCACTGGCGCCACGGCCGGTCGAACAGGCACCAGGCGACGCCCACGAGGCCGATGCCGAGCAGGCCCGGGACGCTGTAGACCAGCCAGCGGCGCACGGCCCCGCCGAAGGACGGGGGCTCGTGGCCCTCGATGTCCCGCACCTCCAGGCCGAACAGCTTCTTGCCGAGCGTGCGGCCCCACTTGGCGGTGGGCAGCGCCTCGTACAGGACGCCGGCGACGAGGAGCACGGCGACCACGATGCCGAGGTACACGGACGTGGTGCCGTCCAGCAGCCAGATCGTCACGGTCTCGCCGGAGAGCTTGGCCGCGTCGATCTTCTCGTTGATGTGGTCGGCCGCCTTGGTGCCGAGGGGAACGGCGGCCACGGCGGTCACGGCACCGACGACCAGGGTGTCGAGCAGGCGCGCGGCCAGGCGCTTGCCGAGGCCCGCGGGTCTGGCCGAGGACTGGCGGCGGGCGGCCGCCTGGAAGATGTCCTCGACCGGCGGCTTCCAGGGGACGGGCTGCTCCTCGTCGGGCCCGGCGAGCCGGTGCACCTGCTGGGCCCAGGAGGGCTGACCGCCACCGGGGCCGGGGCTCATGGGGGCGGCGGCCGGCTGAACTCCGGCGGGCTGGGCTCCGACGGCCTGCTGGGGGCTGACGGCCTGCTGGGGGCCGCCCTGCTGCGGGACACCCTGCGGCGACCGGCCAGGGGTCGGGACGGAGGCCGGTCCCTGGGGACCCGCGGTACCGGCCGCCGCGGCACGCTCGGCGGCGGCCTTGCCGGCACCGAAACCCGGGGCCTCGGCGGCGGCGGAACCACCGGCCGCGGAGGGCTGCACACCGGCGCCCCGGCCGCCCTGGCCGCCCTGGCCGCCCTGTGCGACGGGGCCGGAATACCCGGGTCCGGGTGTGCTTCCGTTCTGCGCCCCCCGACCCCCGCCCTGCTGCGCCGTGCGCGGGGAGACCGCGCGGAACTTCATGGTGCCGTCGTCGGACTGCTGGACGGCCCCCGCCGCCCCCGCTGCCTCCGCCGCCCCCGCTGTCCCCGCTCCCCCGGACCCGGCCGTGGGCCTGCGGAAGACCCGGGTGCCGCCGTCCTCGTCCGGCTCGACGGGCGGGATCGTGGCCGTGCCGTCGGTACGGGCCGCGTGACCGTCCGGCTGGGCCGGGGCGGAACCGTGGGCCGGCCGCCCCGGACCGGGCACCTGCACCCTGGGGTCGGCGCCCCGCGGAGTCTGCGGCCCGCCGTGCTGAGCGCCCTGCGGCCCCTGCTGGGCCCCCTGCTGAGGAATCCCCTGAGCCTGCGCGGCCGCCTGCGGGGACCCCCACGACACCCGGCGGTCCTGCTCGCCGCCGAAGCCCGCCTGGTGGGCCCGGTCGGCGGCCCACGCGGTCGCGGGTTCCGGGCGGCTGCCGTGCTGGGTGTCGGGGTGCGGGGGTTCCCCGGCCGGGTCCTCGTCGAAGAAGTGCGGGCCCGTCTCCTCCACCGGGGACGGGCCCGGCTCGGAGCCCGCGCCGGCCGGCGCGGCGAGCGGTTCACCGGCCGCCGGAGCGGGACGGCTGGTGCCCGGCACCCAGGAGGCACCGTTCCAGTAACGGACATATCCAGGAATGGACGGGTCCGGGTAGTAGCCCTCGCGGGGCCTGTCGTCACCGGGTGCCGGGGTTGGGGCGCTCATGTCCGTCGTCCCGTATCTGCTCGGGGGTCAATAGAGGGGGCTCCACATCTATCAGACCGGCGCAAGACCCACCGCCAGTCCCACCGGACCCACCCCTTTTGAGCACGACCTGACACCGGGCGTGATACCGGCCGCGACGCCGACCGTGACACCGGCCGTGACACCGGCCGTGACACCGGCCGTGACGGCCACCGTGATACGGCCGGAAAAAAGTTCGCCGAACCCGCGTAATGACCCAGCCCCCTCCCCCTCTCCACTCGTACGGGCCCACCGCGGGACCCGGACGAGAGCCGAGAGAGGAACGAACGACATGCACCACACGGTGGTAGAGCGTGAACTGGAGCTCAGACTCATCCTGTCGCCCGAGCGCAGCATCCCGGTCCCGGCCCGGCTGGGCTACCGCAGCGACGACCCCTTCGCCGTCCACGTCACCTTCCACGTCGGCTCGGACCACCCCGTCCACTGGACCTTCGCCCGCGAACTCCTCGTGGAGGGGGTGTTCCGCGCGTGCGGGCACGGGGACGTACGGGTGTGGCCGACGAAGGTCGCGGGGCGCACTGTCGTGCTGATGGCGCTGAGTTCCCCCGCCGGCGACGCCCTCCTGGAGGCCCCCGCCGCGCAGGTCTCGGCCTGGCTGGAGCGCACGCTGAGGGCGGTCCCCCCGGGCTCGGAGGCGGAGCAGCTCGGCATCGACGACGGCCTCGCCGAGCTGCTGGCCCCGACCCCGGCCGACGACCTGTGGCTGCGCGATCCGTGGCCGAGCGACGAGTCGGCGGACGGGGAGTGATCGCCCGGCAGGAAAAGCATCAGAACAGCTTGCCCGGGTTCAGGATCCCCAGCGGGTCGAAGACGCCCTTCACCGCGCGCTGCATCTCCAGCCCGACCGGGCCGATCTCGCGTGCCAGCCACTCCTTCTTCAGTACGCCCACCCCGTGCTCCCCGGTGATCGTGCCGCCGAGCTCCAGGCCGAGCGCCATGATCTCGTCGAAGGACTCGCGGGCCCGCCGGGACTCGTCGGGGTCGGCCGCGTCGAAGCAGACCGTGGGGTGGGTGTTGCCATCACCCGCGTGGGCGACGACACCGATGGTGAGCCGGTGCTTGTCGGCGATCCGCTCGGTCCCTTCGAGCAGCTCGCCGAGCCGTGAACGGGGCACGCACACGTCGTCGATCATCGTGGTGCCCTTGACGGTCTCGAGGGCGGGGAGGGAGAGCCTGCGGGCCTGGAGCAGCAGTTCCGACTCGGCCGCGTCGTCGGCCGGGACGACCTGGGTGGCACCGGCCGCCTCGCACAGCGCGCCGACGGCGGCGAGGTCGGCGGCCGGGTCGGTGGTGTCGAAGGCCGCGAGGAGCAGGGCCTCGGTGGTCTCCGGGAGTCCCATGTGCGCCAGCGCGTTGACGGCCTTGACCGTCGTACGGTCCATCAGTTCGAGGAGGGACGGCACGTGCCCGCCCTCCATGATCCGGCACACCGCGTCGCAGGCGGCGGCCCCGGAGGAGAACTCGGCGGCCAGCACCAGCTGCTCGGGCGGTTTCGGGCGCAGGCCCAGGACCGCCCGCACGACGATGCCGAGCGAGCCCTCGGAGCCCACGAACAGGCGGGTCAGGTCGTATCCGGCGACCCCCTTGGCGGTACGGCGGCCGGTGGACATGAGCCGCCCGTCGGCGAGGACGACGTCCAGTCCGAGGACGTACTCCGCCGTGACGCCGTACTTCACGCAGCACAGTCCGCCGGACGCGGTGCCGATGTTGCCGCCGATGGTGCACATCTCCCAGCTGGAGGGGTCCGGCGGGTAGTAGAGGCCGAGTTCGTCGACCGCGCGGGAGAGGGTCGCGTTGACGACGCCGGGTTCGACGACGGCGATGCGGTCGACCGGGTTGATCTCCAGGATCCGGTCCATCTTCGTCAGGGAGAGCACGATGCAGCCGTCGGAGGCGTTGGCGGCGCCCGACAGGCCCGTGCGGGCGCCCTGGGGCACGACCGGGACGCGCAGTTCGGTGGCGATGCGCATGACGTGCTGCACCTGTTCGGCCGTGCGCGGCAGGACGACCACGGCGGGGGTGCCGGCCGGGCAGAAGCTCGCCATGTCGTTGGCGTAGGAGACCGTGACGTCCGGGTCGGTGAGAACGGCGTCGGCGGGCAGACCGGTGAGCAGGCGGTCCACCAGGTTGCCGGTGACCTCGTCGCGGGGGGCTTCGATACGGCTCATGATCACAGCGTCGCACCGGGGGCCATCGGTGTGAACCCCACCAGCGGCAACCGCCGTATGCCGGGGTGTGCTCGTCGTACTGGCGCACAGTGAGCGCCATGGACAACCAAGCCACCAAGGACCGGCCGGAGGAGCGGCGGGCCCGGCTGCACGGGCGTCTGGTGATCGCCGCGGTCGCCGGCTGCGCGGTGCTCGGTACGGCGCTGACGCTGCTGCCCCCGGAGCGGACGGCGACCCGCGCTCCCGCGCCCGCTCCGGGGGCCCAGGCGCTGACGGCGGTCGCCGCCGGGGTGCCGGCCGCGCTGCCCGATCTGGCGGCCCTGATCGGTGAGCGGGAGAGCCATCTGCGCCGGCATCCCGAGGACGCCGAGTCGTGGGCGGTGCTCGGGACGGCGTACGTCGAACAGGGGCGGCGGACGGCCGACACGGCGTTCTACGCCAAGGCCGACGCCGACCTGCGGATGTCCTTGAAGGTGCGGGCGAACGCGGCGGCCCTCGGTGGTCTGGCCGCCCTGGCGAACGCGCGCCGGGACTTCCGGACCGCCCGTTTCTGGGGTGAGGCGGCGCGGAAGCTGGAGCCGAAGCGGTGGACGACCTATCCGGCGCTGATCGACGCGTACACGGGACTCGGCGACTACAAGGCGGCCCGTGGGGCGCTGGAGCGGCTGACGCAGCTGCGCTCGGGGCCGGCGGTGATGGCCCGGGCGGCGGCCGTGTACCGGGACCGGGGCTGGCGCGAGGACGCGGCGGCCCAGCTCTCCGACGCGGCGGCCGGGGCGCGGGCGCCGGCCGAGCGGGCCGCGTATCTGGAGCGGGCCGGGCAGCTCGCCTGGGAGCGCGGGGATCGCGAGGACGCGCTGCGGCACTTCCAGGAGGCCGTCCGGATCGACCCCGACCAGCGGGCCGCGCAGGCCGGTCAGGGGCGGGTCCTCGCGGCGCTGGGCCGCACGACGGAGGCCCTGAACGCCTACCGGACGGCCCTCGCGAAGCAGCCGCTTCCGCAGTACGCCCTGGAGCTCGGCGAGTTGTACGAGTCGCTGGGGCTGGGGCAGGCGGCCCAGGTGCAGTACGACCTGCTGCGGGCGGTGGTGGACCGCGCCGCGGCGGGCGGTGCCGACGAGGAGCTGGTGCTCGGGCAGTTCGAGGCGGACCACGGTGACCCGGCGTCCGCGGTACGGCGGCTCAAGGCCGAGTGGCTACGGCAGCCAGGGATCGCGGTGGCCGACGCGCTGGGGTGGGCACTGCACCGGGCGGGCCAGGACAAGGAGGCCCTGCGGTACGCCCGGATCGCGACGGACAAGGTGCACGGGGGTGGGGTGCGCAGCGCGCTGTACGCGTATCACCTGGGCATGGTCGAGCGGGAGCTGGGGCAGTACGCCCCTGCGCGCCGGCATCTGAGGGAGGCGCTCCAGATCAACCCCTGGTTCTCGCCCTCGCGGGTGCGGGCGGCGCGGGAGGCGTTGGCGGCGCTGGGGGAGGTACCGGAGGAGGACGTACCGGCGATGGATGCGAAGGCGGTCACACCGCGGCCGTACCGATGAGGGCGTTCCTCGTCACCAGCGCCGCCAGCTCCTCCTCGCCGAGCCCCTCCGTGCCCTCGGGCCTGCGGGGCAGGACTAGATAGCGGGTCTCCGCGCTGGAGTCCCACACCGTGATCTCCGTCGAGTCGGGCAGGGTCAGGCCGAACTCCCGCAGCACCTCCCGCGGTTCACGGACCACGCGGGAGCGGTAGGCCTCGGACTTGTACCAGCTGGGAGACGGGCCCAGGAGCCGGAGCGGGTAACAGGAGCAGAGGGTGCAGACGACGACGTTGTGAAGCGACTCGGTGTTCTCCACCACCCGCAGGCGCTGGAACGAGCCCTCCATGTAGCCGAGTTCACGGACGGCGGCCGTGCCGTCCGCGAGCAGCCGCGCCCGGTAGGCGTCGTCGGTCCAGGCGCGGGCCACGACCCGCGCCCCGTTCGCCGGCGAGGACTCGGCGAGGAACGCGTCGATCGCCTCGTCAAGGCGCTCGCCGGTGATCAGCCCCTTCTCCTCCAGGAGGGTCTCCAGGCGCCGTACCCGCCGGGCGATCGTCGCGTCGGTGTGGTGGTCACCGCTCGTCATCGCGGTCCTCCTCCAGGTAGCTCTCCCACAGGTCCAGTACGACGTGGTGGTCGCCCTCGCCCCAGAGGTCGCGGGCCTCGAAGCGGACCGCGTAGATCTGCTCGACGGGCGCGTCGCCCCGCCCCTGCGCGCTGACGTCGGCCAGTTCCTCCGGGCCCTCCGGCTCGACGACCACGCCCCGCTTGCCGCGCGCGTACCGGGGCAGGCGGGTGTGGTGCGGCGGGTCGTGCCGGTAGGTGCGGACCCGGGTGCCGGGCGGGAAGCGGTCGGGGGGCGCGTCAGTCATCGAGCTCACCCGGCTCGATCACGCCCTTGCGTTCGAGCAGGACGCGGATCGCGGTGAACCAGCGCTCGTAGTACGACGCCGCCAGGTACTGGGCCGGCGGCATCGACTCGATCGCGTCCCGGAACTCGTTCGTGTTGAACACGCCTTGCGCGCGCAGGGTGTTGTAGAGCCCGACGACCCGGGCCTCCCAGTCGGCGTGGAAGGGCTCGGTGTCGTCGGTGGTGTCGATCGCGCCGAACCCCTGCGTGCCGCCCACGTCGTTGATCCTGGCCATGCGGCCAGCCTACGAGCGTTACGCGCAAAGGGGGCTTGCCAGAGGCTTGCCAGAGGCTTGCTAGAGGTTGCCCCGCTTCTCCTGCTCCCGCTCGATGGCCTCGAACAGGGCCTTGAAGTTGCCCTTGCCGAAGCCCATGGAGCCGTGCCGCTCGATGATCTCGAAGAACACGGTCGGCTTGTCCTGGACCGGCTTGGTGAAGATCTGCAGCAGATAGCCGTCCTCGTCGCGGTCGGCGAGGATCTTCAGCTCGCGCAGGGTGTCCACCGGGACGCGGGTGTCGCCAACCCACTCGCCGAGGGTGTCGTAGTACGAGTCGGGGGTGTCGAGGAACTGGACTCCGGCCGCCCGCATGGTTCGTACGGTCTGCACGATGTCGTTGGTGTTCAGCGCGATGTGCTGGACGCCCGCGCCGCCGTAGAACTCCAGGTACTCGTCGATCTGGGACTTCTTCTTGGCGATGGCGGGCTCGTTGATCGGGAACTTCACCTTGAGCGTGCCGTCGGCCACCACCTTCGACATCAGCGCGCTGTACTCGGTGGCGATGTCGTCGCCCACGAACTCCTTCATGTTCGTGAAGCCCATGACCTTGTTGTAGAAGCCGACCCACTCGTTCATCCGGCCGAGCTCGACGTTGCCGACGCAGTGGTCGACGGCCTGGAAGGTGCGGTGGGCGGGCGGCTCGACGATCGGGGCGGCCGCGGCGTAGCCCGGGAGGTAGGGGCCGTCGTAGCCGGTGCGCTCGACCAGGGTGTGGCGGGTCTCGCCGTAGGTGGCGATCGCGGCGAGCACGACGGTGCCGTGCTCGTCCTTCAGCTCGTACGGCTCGGCCACCGAGCGGGCGCCGTGTTCGAGGGCGTAGGCGTACGCGCGGCGGGCGTCCGGGACCTCGATGGCGAGGTCGATCACCCCGTCGCCGTGCTCGGCCACGTGCTGGGCGAGGAAGTGGCCCCATGGGGTGGCGGGCTTGATGACCGAGGTGAACACGAACCGGGCGGAGCCGTTCTCCAGCACATAGCTCGCGGTCTCGCGGCTGCCGTTCTCCGGTCCGGAGTAGGCCACGAGCCGCATGCCGAAGGCGGTCGAGTAGTAGTGGGCCGCCTGCTTGGCGTTGCCGACGGCGAAGACGACCGCGTCCATTCCCTTGACCGGGAAGGGATCGGCCTGCCGGGCGGTGTCGGGAGTGTGGTGTGTGGTCTGCGTCATGCCCGAAGCCTGGCCCCGGTCTGCAAGGTGCGCAATAGTTTGCGTATTCACTGGACAACATGTTCAGCGGTACGGCCGCATCGGCGGCCTTTCTGTACAGGATGACCATCTCTCCGGGAGGCCGACGTGGGTATCGACGAGCTGGACGGGCGGATCATCGTGCTCCTCGCGCGCGAGCCGCGGATCGGTGTCCTGGAGATGTCCCGGCGGCTGGGGGTGGCCCGGGGGACCGTGCAGGCGCGCCTGGACCGGCTTCAGTCGAACGGAGTCATCCGGGGGTTCGGTCCGCAGGTCGATCCGGCGGCGCTCGGCTACCCGGTGACCGCGTTCGCCACACTTCAGATCCGGCAGGGGCAAGGGGCCGACGTACGGGCGCACTTGGCGACCGTGCCGGAGGTCCTCGAACTGCACACCACCACCGGCAGCGGGGACATGCTGTGCCGCCTCGTGGCCCGCTCCAACGCCGATCTCCAACGTGTGATCGACCGGGTTGTCGGTTTCGATGGGATCGTCCGGGCCGCCACCGCGATCGTCATGGAGAACCCCGTTCCGCTGCGGATCATCCCGCTGGTGGAGCAGGCGGCGGGGGATCCGGCCCTTCGGGAGTGACCGAACCACTGGAGTGAGCGGGCGTGAACTTCTGGGAGTACCTCGGCAGCCGCCACCAGCAACTGCTCACGGACGCCTACCAACACGCGAGCGCGGTCTTCCAGTGCATGGTCGTGGCGACGGTGGCCGGGGTGCTGATCGCGGTCGTGACCTATCGCAGCGAGTGGGCGGGCAACCTCGCCACGACGGCCACCTCGACGATCCTGACCGTCCCGTCGCTCGCCATGATCGGTCTGCTCGTCCCGGTCGTGGGGCTGGGTGTGCCGCCCACGGTGATCGCCCTGACGCTGTACGGGCTGCTGCCGATCGTGCGGAACGCGGTCGTGGGCCTGCGCGGGGTCGACCCGTCCCTGGTGGACGCGGCCACGGGCATCGGGATGTCCCGGGTGACTCGCCTGGCGCGGGTCGAGCTGCCGCTGGCCTGGCCGCCGATCCTGACCGGGATCCGCGTCTCGACGCAGATGCTGATGGGCATCGCCGCGATCGCCGCGTACGCCTCCGGGCCCGGCCTCGGCAACGAGATCTTCCGCGGCATCGCCTCTCTCGGCAGCAGGAACGCGCTCAACCAGGTGCTCGCGGGCACGCTCGGGATCATCGTCCTCGCCCTGCTGTTCGACGCCGCGTACGTCCTGATCGGACGGCTGACGATTCCGAGGGGGATCCGTGTCTGAGTCGTCCGGCACCTCGGGTGCCTCCATCGAGCTGGAGAACCTGACCAAGCGGTACCCCGGCAGTCCGCAGCCCGCCGTCGACAACGTCACCCTGGAGATCAAGGCGGGCGAGACCGTCGTCTTCGTGGGGCCGTCCGGATGCGGTATGTCGACGACGCTCAAGATGATCAACAGGTTGATCGAGCCGACCGGTGGACGCATCCGGATCAACGGTGAGGACGTGACCGACATTGATCCGGTCAAGCTGCGCCGCAAGGTGGGCTACGCCATCCAGTCGGCCGGGCTCTTCCCGCACATGACGGTCGCGCAGAACATCGCGCTCGTGCCGAGGATGACCGGCTGGGGAAAGGGCCGGATCAAGGACCGGGTGGAGGAACTGCTCGACCTCGTCGGGCTCGACCCCGGCGAGTTCCACAGCCGCTATCCGCGTCAGCTCTCCGGCGGCCAGCAGCAGCGGGTGGGCGTGGCGAGGGCGCTCGCCGCCGATCCTCCGGTCCTGCTGATGGACGAGCCGTTCGGCGCGGTCGACCCGATCACCCGTGACCATCTCCAGGACGAGCTGATCCGGCTCCAGCGCGAGCTGCACAAGACGATCGTCTTCGTCACCCATGACTTCGACGAGGCGATCAAGGTGGGTGACCGGATCGCCGTTCTGCGCGAACGCTCCCACATCGCCCAGTTCGACACCCCCGAGGCGATCCTGACCAACCCGGCCGACGACTTCGTGTCCGGGTTCGTCGGCGCCGGGGCGGCGCTGAAGCGGCTGAACCTCACCCGCGTACGGGATGTCGGGGTCACGGACTGTCCGACGGTGACCGTGGACGACCCCCTCCAGGAGATCTTCAACAAGCTCCGGGGCAGCGGCACGCACGAGATCCTGCTGCTCGACAGGCAGGGACGGCCCTACAAGTGGCTCAAGCGCGGCGACATGATGCGGGCCAAGGGGTCGCTGGCCCGGGCCGGGACGCTGGTGAGCTCCACCGTGACCAGGGACGCGACGCTGCGGGACGCGCTGGAGGCCGTGCTGACCGACAGCGCGGGGCGGGTCGCGGTGACCGGGCGGCGCGGTGAGTACACGGGTGTCGTCGACATGGAGACGCTCATGAACTGCGTGCACGAGCTGCTGGAGGCCGACCGTTTCGAGGCCACGGAGCACCGGCACGCACTGGAGGAGATCCGGGCCGCGCAGACGCACGCCGAGCAGGAGGGGGCGGGCGGATTTGCCGGCGGATTTGCCGGCCGAGTTGCGGGCCGAGTCGTCGGCGGAGGGGTGCGGAAGGCGTGACGACTTCCGAGACTCCGGAGCTGGAGGAAAGGGCGGCTCCGCCCCCACCGGCCCCGCCCCGGCCTCACGTGACCTGGCAGAAGCTGACCTTCCTGCCCGCGTTCCTCATCGCCGTCCTGCTCGGGACCTGGCTGTGGTTCGAGCAGGCCGACCTGGACCCGCTCTCGGCGAACGCGCTGTCGAACGGGCAGGTGTCCAAGGCCCTGTGGCAGCACGTGCAGTTGACGGTGATCTCGACGTTCTTCGTACTGATCATCGCGATCCCGCTGGGGATCGTGCTGACCCGCAGGGCCTTCCGGAAGGCGAGCCCGGTGGTGATGGCGGTCGCCAACACGGGCCAGGCGACCCCGGCGATCGGGTTGCTCGCCCTGCTGGTGATCTGGCTCGGCACGGGCACGAAGGCCGCCCTGATCGGCATCATCGCCTACGCCGTCCTGCCGGTTCTGTCGAACACGATGGCGGGCCTGAAGGGCAACGACCCCACCCTGCTGGAGGCGGCACGGGGCATCGGCATGACCCCGCTGGGAGTCCTGACCCGCGTCGAACTCCCGCTGGCCGTCCCACTGATCCTCGCGGGCGTCCGCACGGCCCTGGTCCTCAACGTCGGTACGGCGACCCTGGCGACCTTCGGCGGAGGCGGCGGCCTCGGCGTCCTGATCACAACCGGCATCACCAACCAGCGAATGCCGGTACTGATCCTGGGCTCGATCCTCACGGTAACGCTCGCCCTGCTGGTCGACTGGCTGGCCTCACTGGCGGAACTGCTGGTGAGACCACGGGGGTTGGAGGCGGGGACGTGACGCGGATACGGCTGCGGGCAGTGCCGGGCATCGGCATGCCCCTGCCGGGAGCACGACCCGCATGCCGGCTGATCTTGGTGGGCGGACGGACGGGTGAGGTCACGGGGACGGGAGCCGGGGACACGAAACGGGAGTGCCGGCGAGCGGCCGGGGCAGCTGTTCCGCCGTCCGGCTTCCGCAGGATCGCCGGCTTCTCCCCCGCGGGCGACAGCCTCCAGCCCGAGCCCATGCCGGGCAACCGGCCGGCCTCACTGGACCAACCACCGCCCATCCCAAGCGCGTCGGGGGTGACGACGTGAGACAACCCCGTCTGGCGCTCGCCTGGACGCTGGTCCTGCTGGCCGGCTGTGGGCTGACCAGTGGGTCCCCGATGGTCGATGACGTGAAGCCGGGGTCGATCGGCCGGGGTGAGCCGTTGAAGGGCGCCCATCTCACGGTCACCTCCAAGGAGTTCACCGAGCAACTGATCCTCGGCGCGATCATGGGCATCGCCTTCCAGGCGGCCGGGGCCGATGTGCTCGACCGCACCGGGATCCAGGGCTCGGTCGGAGCAAGGGAGGCGGTCAAGGCCGGGGACGCCGACGGGATGTACGAGTACACGGGCACGGCGTGGATCACCTACCAGAGCAACAGCGAGCCCATCGCCGACCCGCAGGAGCAGTGGACGGCGGTGCGGAAGACCGACCTGCGCAACGGGCTGACGTGGCTGCCGAAGGCACCCCTGAACAACACCTACGCCCTCGCCATGAACCAGGCCGCCTTCAGGAAGTACGGCACCAGGACGCTCTCCGACGTCGCCGCCCTGGCCAGGAAGGACCCCGGTGCGGTGACGCTGTGCGTGGAGGGCGAGTTCGCCAACCGCGCCGACGGACTGCCGGGCATGCAGAAGGCGTACGGGATGAGCGTCCCGGCGAAGAACATCACCCAGATGGACACCGGAATCATCTACACCCAGGTGGCGAAGGGCAGTTGCCGGTACGGGGAGGTCTTCACGACCGACGGCCGCATCAAGTCCATGAACCTGGTGGTGATGCGGGACGACGGGACGTTCTTCCCCAACTACAACGCGGCTCCCGTGATCAACTCCAAGGCCCTCAAGCGGTGGCCGGCCATCGCGGAGGTCCTGAACCCGGTCACGAAGAAACTCGACAACACGGTGGCACGGGAGCTCAACGCCAAGGTGGACGTCGCCGGGGAGGATCCGCACCAGGTGGCACTGGACTGGATGAAGGCGGAGGGGTTCGTGAAGTAGGGGCCGGCCTTTGCCGACAGAGTTACAAAGAACCCGTTGCAAAGAACTCTTTGCAACGCTACCTTTGTACGCATGCCGGAACAGCCCAACGTACGGAAACTCGACGCCCGTTCACTGCGCGGGCTGGCCCACCCCCTGCGGATGCAACTGCTGGACGCCCTGCGCTACGGAGGACCCGCCACCGCCTCCCAACTCGCCGAGAAGCTGGGCGAGTCGAGCGGCGCCACCAGCTACCACCTGCGCCAGCTGGCCGCACACGGCTTCGTGGAGGACGCCCCCGAGCGCGGCAAGGGCCGGGAGCGCTGGTGGAAGGCGGTCCACAAGGGACTGAGCTTCGACGACGCCCTGCTCACGGACAGCGATCCGGCCGTGCGCGGAGCCGCCGACATCTACCTCCACGAGGTAGCCACCGCCCAGATCCAGAACCTCTCCAACTGGCTGGGCGAGCGCGCCACCTGGCCCGAGGAGTGGAACCGCGTCTGGGACATGAGCAGCGCGACGCTACGCCTGACTCCGGAGCTGACCAAAGAACTCATCGAGAAGATGCACGCGCTGGTCGACACCTACCGCGACCGGTCCACCACCGGGGACAACGCGGCCCAGGTACGCATCCACACCCACGCCTTCCCCGTCGCCACGGACTGAAAGGGCCCCGCCATGCACCCCGAGACCCACCTCGCCGTCCACCACCTCCGCGCCGCCGACCTCCGTGCCGAGCCCGACGCGCACCGCCTGGCCGCGCAGGCCAAGCGGCCGTACGACATCAGGACCCGGCTCGGCTGGACCCTGGTGGAGGTCGGACTCCGGCTGGCCTCCCCCCGGCCGGCCTACGGGCACTAGCAGGCGGGGACGGACCCCTTACCCGACTCCAACGCGGTCAGCGCGCCCACCGCCCCCTTCAGGGACGTCACCGGGACCAGCCGCAGCCCCTTCGGCAGCTCCGCCCTCGCGTCGGAGCACTCGTCCTCGGGGACCAGGAACACCGTCGCCCCGTCCCGCTTCGCGGCCTGCGTCTTCAGCGCTACGCCGCCCACCGCGCCGACCGTGCCGTCCGCGTCGATCGTGCCGGTCCCGGCGATGGTGCGGCCGCCCGTGAGGTCGCCCCCGGCGCCGTCACCGTCGAGCTTGTCGATGATCCCCAGGGTGAACAGCAGTCCCGCGCTCGGCCCGCCGACGTCCGCGAGCTTCAGCGTGACCTTCACCTTCTTGTCGCTGAGGCCCAGATACTTCAGCGCCGCCTGGGTCGCCGCGTCCTGGGACTCCTTCATCTGCGCGGTGTTGTGCTTCTCGATCTCCTTGACGCTCTGCCCGCTCGGGTAGACCGCGTCGTGCGGCATGACGGCCTGGTCGGTGCGGAACCAGCTGCCGAAGACGTCACCGAGCGAGACATGTGTGTCGGGCCCGGTCGCCTCGATGGTCGTCATCCGCAGCTGCCCGCTCGTCGTACGGGTCTTCGCCCCGGAGACCGTGATCACCGCCTCGCCCTCGTTCTTGCCGAGGACGTTCGCCGTCATCCCGGGCTGCGCCAGCGCGAACGGCAGCGGCGCGAGGAGGGCCGTGGCGATCAGCGCCACGACAGGCAGGGCACAGACGGCGACGGCCTGGGGGCGCGTGAGGCGAGAGAGCACGGGATCAATCTAACGCGGCGGTCACTTCCGGCCACGAGCCGGTCAGCCCCGTGCCCACCGGCGCATCCTCGCCCACGGCACATACCGACCTGCGGCGACCGCATCCACCCAGAGGCCCCACCGCACCCGCAGCCGTAGACCTTCCCGGCGATACCCGAAGCCGTACCGCTCAGCTCAGCGCAGCGCCTCCGCGACCTCCCGTGCCGCGTCCACCACCCGCGGCCCCACCCGCTCCGGCACCGCGTCCGCCAGCATCACGACCCCGACGCTGCCCTCCACCCCGGTGACCCCGAGCAGAGGAGCGGCCGCCCCGCTCGCACCGGCCTCCAGCTCCCCGTGCGTCAGCAGGTAACCCGGCTCGCCGAACCCCTGCTGCCGAGCCGCGAGAATCGCCCGCCCCGCGGCACCGCGGTCCAGCGGATGCCGGAACCCGGCCCGATAGGCCACGTGATAGTCCGTCCACGTGGGCTCCACCACGGCAACGGCCAGCGCCTCGGCGCCGTCCACCAACGTGAGGTGGGCCGTCGCCCCGATGTCCTCCGCGAGCGAGCGCAGCGCGGGCAGCGCGGCCTCCCGTACCAGTGGGTGCACCTGCCGTCCGAGCCGCAGCACACCGAGCCCCACCCGGGCACGCCCGCCGAGATCACGCCGTACGAGGGCGTGCTGCTCCAGCGTGGCCAGCAACCGGTACACCACGGTCCGGTTCACGCCCAGTTTGTTGGAAAGCTCGGTGACGGTGAGCCCGTGGTCCGTGTCGGCCAGGAGCTTGAGGACACGTAGTCCCCGGTCAAGCGTCTGAGAGGTCTCCGCGGTCACGACGCCCACTCCTCCAAGTGGTGAGGTCGGCAGCCTCGCGGCGAATGCGTCACCGAGTCCCGTCAGTGACGCGCCACAGAGGCCGCCGATCGGCCGGCGGCCCGGTCTCTTACCGGGCCGCGTCGCTTCACGGCTGCGCTCCGCGGCGGCGCTGCCACGGGGCGTGTGCGTAGCGGGACAGTAGCGAAGCGGGTTCGCTCAGCGGAAGCCTCCGTCCAGAATCCGGGCAGCAGCCGGTACGGACACACTCCGTTCGTCCCGATACGTCCGGCCCATATGTGCGGTCGGGACACGTGTGGTCGGATACGCGCGGTCGGATACGCGCGGTCGGATACGTGCAGTCGGATACGTGCGGTCCGCCGCCGCGACACGCCAGGCGCCCAGGCGCCCAGGCGCCCCACGTCACCGCATCCGAGTGGCCCACTCCTGCACCTTGGCGATCCGCTGCCGCAGCTGCCCGGCCGTGGCCTCGGCGCTCGGCGGCCCGCCGCACACCCGGCGCAGCTCGGTGTGGATCACGCCGTGGGGCTTGCCGCTCTGGTGGACGTACGCGCTGACCATGGTGTTGAGCTGCTTGCGCAGCTCCATCATCTCCTTGTGCGAGACGACGGGCCGCCGCTCGGCGGGGAGCTCCAGCAGGTCCGCCTCGGCGTCCGGCTTCTTGCGGCTGTGCGCGATCTGCCGGGCCTGCCGCTTCTGGAGCAGCAGCTGCACCTGATCGGGCTCGAGGAGCCCCGGGATCCCGAGGTAGTCCTGCTCCTCCTCGCTCCCCGGGTGCGCCTGCATGCCGAACTCGGCGCCGTCGTAGAGGACACGGTCGAAGACGGCCTCGGACTCCAGCGCCTCGAAGGCGAACTGCTCCTGCTCGCCGGTGTCCTCGTCCTCCTCCTTGTTCGCCTCCTCCATCTCCTTCTCGGACTCGGCGTACGGGTCCTCCTCGCCCTCCTTCTTCGGCTTGTCGAGGGCGTGGTCCCGTTCCACCTCCATCTCGTTGGCGAAGGTCAGAAGGTCCGGGACGGTCGGGAGGAAGACGGAGGCGGTCTCGCCGCGCCGCCGGGACCGTACGAAACGGCCGACGGCCTGGGCGAAGAAGAGGGGTGTGGAGATGGTGGTGGCGTAGACGCCCACGGCCAGCCGGGGCACGTCGACACCCTCGGACACCATCCGGACGGCGACCATCCACCGGTCGTTGCTCTCGCTGAAGTCGTCGATCCGCTTGGAGGCGCCGGCGTCGTCGGAGAGCACGAGGGTCGCCTTGGAGCCGGTGATCTCCCGGATGAGCTTCGCGTACGCCCGGGCCGAGTCCTGATCGGAGGCGATGACGAGGGCACCGGCGTCCGGGATGGCCTTCCTGACCTCGGTCAGCCTCTGGTCGGCGGCGCGCAGCACGCTCGGCATCCACTCACCGCGCGGGTCGAGCGCCGTACGCCACGCCTGGCTGATCGCGTCCTTGGTCATCGGCTCGCCGAGCCGCGCGGCGATCTCGTCGCCGGCCTTGGTCCGCCACCGCATCTGGCCGCTGTAGGAGAGGAAGATGACGGGCCGCACGACGTGGTCGGCGAGCGCGTTGCCGTACCCGTAGGTGTAGTCGGCGGCCGACCGCCGGATCCCGTCGTTGCCCTCCTCGTAGGTGACGAAGGGGATGGGGTTGGTGTCGGACCGGAAGGGCGTGCCGGTGAGCGCGAGCCGGCGGGTGGCGGGCTCGAAGGCCTCCAGGCACGCCTCGCCCCAGGACTTGGAGTCACCGGCGTGGTGGATCTCGTCGAGGATGACGAGGGTCTTGCGCTGCTCGACCCGGTTGCGATGGAGCATGGGCCGTACGCCGACACCCGCGTAGGTGACGGCGACGCCGTGGTAGTCCTTGCCGAGCGGCCCGGCGCTGTACTCGGGATCCAGCTTGATCCCTATCCGCGCGGCCGCCTCGGCCCACTGCTTCTTCAGATGCTCGGTCGGCGCCACGACCGTCACCTGCTGCACGACGTGGTGGTGCAGCAGCCAGGAGGCGAGGGTGAGGGCGAAGGTCGTCTTGCCCGCGCCGGGCGTCGCGACGGCCAGGAAGTCACGCGGCTGCTCCTGGACGTACTTGTCCAACGCCCCTTGCTGCCAGGCACGCAGCCTGCTGGCGGTACCCCAGGGGGCCCGGCCGGGGAAGGCGGGGGAAAGGTGGTGGGAGGAGGCGGCGGTGGTAGTCACGGTCTCCGTCGGGTCGAATGGGAGGTGCCGCGCGAAGCGCGTCAAGCAGGGTGGTGGCGGGCGACGGGCGGGCGGCTCGGAGCGATGTCTTCGGCGGCTTCTTCGGCTGTGTATGACGACCGGGTCACCTTACCGGCGGCCGGGTGGTGTCAACGCGCGCACGGGGCCGGGTCGCTCATGGGTGGGACCGAGGTCACATCGCGTCGCGCAACGCCCGCAGACGCAGGGCGATCAGCCCCACGTCCTCCAGACTTCCGGCCGCCACTTCCATGACCAGCTTGTACGCCTCGTCCTGATCGACGTGCAGCATCTCGGTGCCATTGAGGTCGAGGAAGACGACCGTGCACATCCACGCCATGCGTTTGTTGCCGTCCACCAGGGGATGGTTCACGGCCAGCGAATGGAGCAGCGCTGCGGCCTTCTCGAAGAGGTCCGTGTACGCCTCGACCCCGAACACCCGTGACTGCGGACGGTGGACAGCCGAGCTGAGCAGACCCAGGTCACCCACGGCGATCTGGGCCTGCTCCCCGCACGCCAACTCCGCCAGGTCCAGCACCTCCTGGACCCTGAGGTACTTCATCTACTCCCCCAGCCTCCGCAGCAGGTCGGCGTGGCCCGCCGCATACTTGGCCCCGAGCCGACGAACCGTGGCCCGGTCGGCCTCCTGCTCCAGATACCGGTCGATCGCCTGAAGCACTATGGCGTGCATACTGCGCCCCTCCTCCTCGGCACGCAGCTTGAGCGCTTCCTGCTGGTCGTCACGCAGACGGAGGTTCATAGCCATACCACCACGGTACCACTAGTGGGGTCACAGTGGTACCGAAGTCAGCCACGCGCCCGCACCCGCGTAGTCACCCACGCCCCCACCAACGCCACCCCCGCCATCGGCAGGAACACCACGGCGAACGCGGCCGGATGCGAGCCGGTCGCCTCCGTCGCCGTATGACTCACCGCACCGCCGCCCAGCGCCGCGAACGCGGCCCCGCCCGCCGACAGCAGGACGGCGTTCGAGAGGCCGTCGGAGATCTGGAGGGCGGCGGAGTTGGTACCGGCCTCCTCCGGGGCGGAGAGATGGAGCAGCAGCACGCTGGTGGAGGAGATCACCAGCCCCATCCCGAAGCAGCCGAACCCCCAGGCGACGGCGACGGTCCACACCGGCACGGAGTCGATCAGCACACTCGGCGCACCCGCGATCGCGGCGGCGACCAGCACCATCCCCACGGTCATCAGCCGGTCCCGGTACGGCTCCACGCGCGCCCGGGACTGCACCCACGACCCCAGCGCCCACGTACCCCCGCCCGCCGCGAGCGAGAACCCGGCCAGCGTCGGCGACAACCCCCGCTGGGTGACCAGCATCAACGGCACGAAGGACTCGGCGGCGACGAAGGACCCCGCGGCGACCCCGCGCAACAGCACGACGGAGGGCAGCCCGCGCGCCGCCCGGTACGTCCCGCGCGGGAGCAGCCCGAGCACGGCGGGCACGAGCAGGGCGATGCCCGCGAGGCCGGGGAGGAGGGAGAGCGGGCGCAGATCCTGAGCGGCGTACTGGAGGAGCCCGGCGCCGAGGGAGATCCCGAGGGCGAGCCGGATACGGCGCCGGTCGAAGGAGGCCTGTCCGTGGTTGTCGTCGACCGGTCCGGCCGCCCGCCGCCGTATCTGCGGAAGGGCGAGCACCAGCGGAAAGACCACCAGCACCGGGATCCCGACGAACACCCACCGCCACCCGAGGTGCTCGGTCACCGCACCGGCCGCGAGCGGTCCCACGATCGAGGGCACCACCCAGCCAGCCGCAAACGCAGCCATGATCGCGGGGCGCAGCCGTTCCGGATAGGCCCGCCCGACGACGACATACAGCGCCACGATGACGAGGCCGCCCCCGAACCCCTGTACGGCCCGCCCGAGAATGAACAGCCACATCGCGCCGGCGGTCCCGGACAACAACAACCCGGCTCCGAACCCGGCGATCCCGGCCGTCAACGCCCCGAGCGGCCCCCGCCGATCCGCCCACTGCCCGGCCAGCACCATCCCGAACAGGCTGGTGGTGAAGTACCCGGAGAACGCGAACGCGTAGAGCGCGACCCCGTCCAACTCCCTCGCGGCAACGGGCATGGCGGTCCCGACAGCCGTGGCCTCGAACGCGATGAGCAGCACGACGGACACGATGCCGATGCTGAGCGCCCGGTACGAACGCCCCAGCACCCCCTCCGCCACCTCATCGACGGACGGGACCTCAGAGTCATCGGTGACACCGGCGTCACGCGGTTCCAGCACAGCCATGCCCGCCAGGGTAAGGGCCACGGCCCCTGTTGACCCCTGTCGAAAGCCCGCCCCACCCTGAGACCTTGGTCGTACGACCACCGCCGATTCGTTCATGAACGGCGCATGGCAGTCGCGTTGCAGCCCCCACGCCTCCCTTGAACCACTCCCCGCAGCCCCGTACGGTCAAGTCACCGGGTTACCCCGGCCGTGTGCCCGAGTGGCTCAGGGACTCGCCTGCAAAGCGAGTTACGCGGGTTCGATTCCCGCCACGGCCTCCAGCGTCTGACCAGGCAAGACGAGAGGGCGGCACCCCAACTGGGGTGCCGCCCTCTCGATCGTTCGTCTCACTTCCCGTCTCACTCGACCTCAGCATGCGCCGGACCGAGGGGCACCGTCCTGGCTTCCGCCACTTCGCACACCTATCGCCGCCGGTGGGTATGCACTGCTTGGCCGGAGAAGCCGGAGCCAAGGGGGAGAGCTCATGAGTCAGCCACCTGCAGGACGTCGCATGATCTTCGCGTGGAGCACAGCAGGACTAGTAGCAGCAGCCATCGTCGGACTTGCACCCCTAGTCCTCCAAGAGATAGCACCTGCCGGTACGAACTGGCAGACACTCAGCGACATCAGTCAGACCTACGGCACCCCTCTTTCAATAATCGCGCTTCTCGGGGTGGCAATGTCACTCGCTCACCAATCCCGCCAAACGGCCATAACATATGAAGAAGCCCAACGCGCTTCTCATCGCGAACTTGTACTCATGGCGATTGAGGACCCTGAACTTATGGTCTGCTGGGAACCATTCTCCATTCCGGTAACACCGTTGGAGGCAAAGCAGATCGCCTACGTTAATCTAATTGTCCACAACTGGATGGCCGACTACATGCTGAAGCGGTTCAATGACGCAGCGTTACGCATGCGTATGCGGAAACTCCTACAAGGGGAGATGGGGCGAAAGCACTGGCAGAACGGCGGAGCTGGCTACCGGCAGTTTGCAGAATCACTAGGTGAGACCAGGTTGATTCGGTTCGTCTCATTGATTGATGAGGTGTATGCAGAGGTTGCCGCTGCCGGACCTCCACGTTTAACAAGCACCTATTTCATCCCGGATGCGTAGCCGTCAGTATGTCTATCGCCGCAGCTTACGGTCGATAGACACACTGAGGAGGTTTCTAGCTTAGATACCGCCTTCCTCTGACACTTCAATGGGATTCCAGATCAACCCGTCGACCTGCTTCGCAATATCGGTCCGCACTGCGTCGACCATGTGCTGATAGCGGGCTGCCATGGCGGTGGTTGACCATCCCATGAGTCCCATAACGGCGCACTCAGAGACTCCAAGGATGAGCAAGACCGTCGCGGTTGTGTGGCGCGCGAACGCGCCCCACAGGGCGAGCGTCAGTCCGCCCCGTCCCTGATCATGACCAGCCGAGAACTCGCGGCCGTCATGAGGCAGCACTACGGCACCGAACCGGCCGCACAGGACTACCTGAATCACCTGCAAGACCTGGGCAGGGAGAAGCCAGGATTCCCCCCTTCTTTCCGTGCAGCTCGATCACGTGCCGAGCTTTGGATACACCCAGTCGATAAAATTGGTTCCACTCGTGGAATTAAAAAAACCCTCTTGGCCATCCGTCAAGGTGACACTGGGATATACAGCCTTCATGTAAGTGGGAAGCTTTTCGCGGCTTTCCCTAAAATCATCCGGGAGCGACTCAAGTGATCTATACGATTGCACGAATGATTCACTAGATCCGGCACCATAACGAAGCTCGTCCGGATGCTCCATGATTCGCCTAGAAATCTTGATGAGAGCTTCGGCAAGAGCGTCCACATAGGTGTCGAGATAGGACTCGTGAACCACGTCGTAATACCGAACTACGGTGCCCAAACTTTTCCCTTCGGCAGTATTTCGAACGGGCTCCAGCCTGCTCATCCTGACCCATGGCAGGGAAATTAGCTTCTGTTCACCTTCTGCCGAAAAAATACTTCCAACCATTGGCGCTCTAACCACAGCGATAGGGACGAGAAATCGCTCCTGCCATTTTGAGTGCGAGCCCGATTGCACTGTAGCTCTGAGGTGATCTACGGCCTTCAAAAGTGGGTATGTTAGAGCCCTGTACGTCTCCTCTCCTGTGACCTCCACCTTCGATTTATTCCTGATCGCTTTCGCCAAAGACACCGCATAGGGCACGGGAGGCAGCACAAAGTCAAACTCGTAGAATCCGAGCAAATCTCGAACACTCAGTATCGTCGCACGGTCTGATATCTCACCCCCTTCACTTCTAGCAAATACCTTGATTTCCTCCTTAATAGGTCCGAGCATTTCCGGGAAGGATGGTGCCCCCTCTGGCGGAGCATCCCGAAGGAAGAATATATATGGATTCTCGCTCTGCTTGCATTCGATGACCAAATTCAATCGACAGAAGAGCGGCATTGCAGGGGATTTATAAACTCGGTGCTCGAAGTTCAGGACCCCGATATCTGCAAAGATATCCACACTTCTCGCCTGCTGCGTCTCGGAATCCATATACTCCCATTCTTCTTGGATGTTTACATCATGGAAATGCTCTGCAAGTCGACCGCGCAAGGATGCTGCCGTTGTGGCTTGAAACGGGTACCCCGAGCGACTGATGGCCTCTTTCAAGTCTTCTGGATTCATGCCATTCTTTAGTTGTGCGAATTCTGGCACGTTTTCTGCGTTCGACATGACGGCACCTTTCAAAACATTAGACGTGCTGTCGGGACACTTGATTCGGGCGTGCGTCGAGTAGAAGGTGTATGTGATCGTCGCATTGTTGGCCGCCGCCTGTCCCCCAGTTTTGAACTCAGGTGCGTTACTGTCGGAGCGACAGGGCGAGCGTCTCTTCCTCAGGGCCGCACCCGTCTCGTTCGTTGTCCTGGTCTTTGTCCAGCGCGCCGACGGCCGCCACCGTTCATCGCCGTACGCGCACCCCTCCTGCCGCGCGACCTCCCACGGCGCCCCCGTAAGGCCGCGCGGACAGTTGGAAAGCGGGTCGGCTAGTGTCCTGAGTCGCTAATTCGTGTGCAGTATGCGGCGAGGGTGTCGAGGATG